>JBJMWH010000137.1:0-6190 GCA_045810245.1 Burkholderiales bacterium
AGCGGTGCGCAACGGCCGGCGCGAGGAGTTCGCCCGGTTCGCCGCGTTCGCCGACGCCAAGGCGCGCGCGCGCATTCCCGATCCGCTGTCCGAGCAGACCTTCAAGCGCTGCGTGCTGCGCTGGAAGGACGCGCGCGGCGCACAGGGGCGCCGCTGGCTCACGCACTACAGGCAGCTGCTCGAGCTGAGGCGAACCGAGATCGCCGTCGAAATCGCAGAAGAAGAGGAACGGCTGATGGCAGCCCCATTCCTCGCCCATGAAGATGAGCGGCGGCGCGGGCGCGAGCAGGAGGATCGCCGAGAGCAGCTTCAGCTTTCCCTCATCGGCGAGCGAGGCGAGGCGCTCGCCGTGGGCGCGGTTGCCGACCTGGTCGTGGTTCTGGAGGAAGTCGACGAAGCAGCGCGGCGGCAGATGCGCGCTCGGCTCGCCGCGCGGCGCGCTGCTGAAAGGCGAGAGCTCCCCCTGGTAGGCGAACCCCTCGGCGAGGCAGCGCGCGAGATGCCGCGCGGGCGCTTCGGCGTACGCGGCGTAGTAGCCATCGGACTCGCCGGTTGCGAGCACGTGGTAGGCGTGATGCGAGTCGTCGTTCCACTGCGCGTCGAAGCGGCCGGGGCCGAGAAAGCGCGCCTGGTTGGCGTCGTTCTCGAGCACCAGGTGGATGTGGCGGTCGGGATCGCGCGCGTGTACCGCCGCGGCGATGTCGTCGAGCACGTGGCGCGGCGACTCGTCGACAATCGCATGCACCGCGTCGAAGCGCAGGCCGTCGAAGCGGTATTCCTCGAGCCAGTAGAGCGCGTTATGGATGAAGTACTCGCGCACCGTGCTCTGGGAAAAATCGATCGCCGCGCCCCAGGGCGTCTGGTGCTTCGCGGTAAAGAATTGCGGCGCGTACAGGCCGAGGAAGTTGCCCTTCGGCCCGAAGTGGTTGTAGACCACGTCGAGGAACACCATCAGGCCGGCCTGGTGCGCAGCCTGCACCAGGGCCTTCAGCTCCTCGGGCCGGCCGTACCCCGAATCCGGCGCGTAAGGCAGCACCCCGTCGTAGCCCCAGTTGCGCCGCCCGGCGAAGTCCGAGAGCGGCATGAGCTCGATCGCCGTGACCCCGAGGTCCCTGAGGTGATCGAGCTTGGACATCACGCCGCCGTAGGTGCCCTGCGAAGTGAAGGTGCCGACGTGCACCTCGTAGATCACCGCCTCCTGCCACGGCCGCCCGCGCCAGCCCTCGTCCTGCCACTGGAACGCGAGCGGCTCGATCACCTCGCTCGGGCCGTCGACGTCGCGCGGCTGGAAGCGCGAGGCCGGATCGGGCACCGCCTGCCCGCCGTCGATGCGGTATCGGTAGAGGGCGCCGGGCCTTGCCTTTTGCGTGCTTTCATACCAGCCCGCCTCCCCGCGCGTCATGGCTTTGGTTTCGCCTTCTAGAAGCAGATCGACCTGCTTCGCGCCCGGCGCCCACAGCCGAAAGCGCACGCCGCCGTCGCCGAGCACCTCGGCGCCGAACGGCATAACGTGTCTTCTCAGCGCCGCTTGCGCGGCCACCAGCGTTCCAGCAGCTCCGCTGCCCATTCCTTTCCTCCGAGACCGAATGCGAGCGCCAGGGCGAATACCAGCCCGGCGAGGATGATGAGGAAGCTCTGGCGCACGATGTCGCCGCCGATGTTGACCTGGTCGAGCGCGATCAGCACCACGAAGGTGACGATGGCGTACTGCGCGAGCCGCCCGAGGAGCTCGGCGTCCTGGATGTGGACGTTGCGGCAGTAGGCGGTGATGGCGTTGGCGATGAAGCGCGCGAAATACGCGCCGAAGGCGAGCACCAGCAGCGCGACCAGGACCTTCGGCACGAACAGGATCACGCGTCCGAGCAGGTCGGTGACGTAGACCAGGCCCAGGCTGTTGAAGCCCACCACCAGCGCGCCGAGAATGACCAGCCAGTACACCACCAGCGCGATGATCTCGGTGGTGTCGAGGGCGATGCCGCCGTCGCGCAGGAAGCCGTCGAGGCCGGCGCGCTGAGTGACGACGTGGAAGTTGATCGCGCGCAGGCCTTTGGCGATGGCGAAGCGCGCGGCCTTGGCGAGCAGCCACCCGACCACGATGACGACGAGGGCGAGAATGAAGCGCGGCACGAAATCGGCCGCCTGGACGAGGAAAGCGCGCACCGGCGCAAGCAGGAGATCGAAGTCGAGTTGCAGCGGACTCATCCCTTTTCCTCCAGCATGGCGAGAAGGCCCGACAGCGGCACCTGGACCCAGTCGGGCCGGTTGCCGAGCTCGTAGCGCAGCTCGTAGAGCACCTTCTCGAGCTCGAAGAGCTTCATGAGCCCGGCGACGTCGTCGAACGATTGGAACAGCCCGCTGTCGAGCGTCGCCGCCGCGTAGGCGGAGAGGAAAGTCCGGCGCGTCTCGCGCTCCCACTCGTCGAGGTCGTTCCCCTTGGTGGCGCTCCACTTCGCATAGCTGAAAGAGCGCAGCATCCCGGCGACGTCGCGCAGCGGCGAGCTTTTCAGCCGGCTTTCGGCGAGCGGCCGCGACGGCTCGCCCTCGAAGTCGATGATGTACCAGTCGTTGTTGGCGAGCAGGACCTGGCCGAGGTGGTAGTCGCCGTGGTGGCGGATCTTCAGCGCGCGCTCGCGCGGCGCGGCGCAGGAATCGATGAGCGCCAGAATTTCCGCTTTTCGCTCCTGAAGCTCGGAATTCTTGACCAGGGCGAGGGTCTGCTCGGCCTCCGCCTTCACCCGGGCCTTCCAAGCCTCGACATCGGCGCTCGTCAGCGGCTCGGGCGTGAACGCCGGATTGCGCGAAAACGTGGCGAGCGCGCGATGCAGCTCGGCCGTCCGAGTCGCGAGGCTCTGGATGAGGAGGTGGTAGGCGGCGTGGCTCGCCTCGGGCGTACCGCGCTGCGTCTCGAGCCACCGCCGCAGGTACTCGAGCGTATAGCCCCAGCCGTCCCCCTGGTTCGGCACGTAAGACTGCAGCAGCGCGAGCGTGACGGGCTCCTTGTTTTCCGACACGTATTCGACCGCGCCCGCCACGGGCACGCAGTTCCTGAACTCCGCGACCTCGGTGAGGAAGCGGCCGACCTCGAGCTCGGGATTCACGCCGGGTCGGAGCCTCCGATAGCACTTGAGGAACAGGCGCTCGGAGAGGGTGACCGAGGTGTTGGTCGACTGCGCCTGCAGCGGGCCGACCGTCAGCGCGGCGAGGTCCTCGCCGGCGATGCGGCGGAAGGCCTCGGTCGGAGTAAAGCGCATCGACCCCTGGCCGGTGGAGAGGCTGCGGCTTTCACCGATCGCCTTGACCACGTTGCGGCAGAAGCCCTCGTCGGCCATCGCGTCGCCGACGACGCCGACATTCGCCTGCTGCCGCACGCGCACGATGGTCGACTGCGCGAGCTGGCGCACGTGCTCCTCGTCCTCTTCCCAGGCGAGCGCCATCGGCAGGAAGTAGCTCGCCTTGCCCACCTCGAGCAGCGTCAGCAGCCAGCTGATGCCGCCGCTGCGCATGTCCCCGCTGATGTTTCCCACCTCCCAGATGGCGTGGTCCTGCAGCCGCACCTCGCGCACCGGCTCGCCCTTGGACGCGTACCAGCGCTGCGACTCGATGTAGTGCGGCAGCACTTCGTCCTCCAGGCGCTTGCGCAGCTGCTCCGCCATGCGGATGCGCCACGGCACCACCCGGTCGCTGAAGAATGAGACCCAGCCGTCGAAGAGCACCAGGATCGGCACCTCGTCCGGCACGATCATCTGCGTGTGCCACGACGGCGCGTTGGCATCGGAGGCGAGGCGGAACCAGTAGAACGCGTGCGCCGGCAGGGTGAGGAGGTAGGGCAGGTCGCCGATCGGCGGAAACGGGGTGCGGCCGAGGAGCTCCACGGGGACGCGGCCCTTGAAGCGCCGCAGGTCGAGCTCGACCGGCTGCGCCGAGCGCGCCAGGTTCGCGACGCACAGGATCGCTTCGTCCGCGTACTCGCGCAGGTAGGCGAGGATCTTGCGATTGCCCGGCTTCAGGAACGAGAGCCGCCCGCGGCCGAACGCGCGGCTCTCGCGCCGGATCCGCAGCATCCGCTTGGTCCAGTTGAGGAGCGACCCGGGGTCGCGCTCCTGCGCCTCGACGTTCACCGCCTGGTAACCGTAGACCGGGTCCATGATCGGCGGCAGATAGAGCCGCTGCGGGTCGGCGCGCGAGAACCCGGCATTGCGGTCGGGGCTCCATTGCATCGGCGTCCTCACGCCGTTGCGGTCGCCGAGATAGATGTTGTCTCCCATGCCGATCTCGTCGCCGTAGTACACGATCGGCGAGCCCGGCATTGAGAACAGCAGGCTGTTCATCAGCTTGATGCGCTCGGGGTCGTTTTCCATCAGCGGCCCGAGGCGGCGGCGGATGCCCAGGTTGATGCGCGCCTGCAGGTCGGCGGCGTACATGCGGTACATGTAGTCGCGCTCCCGGCTGGTCACCATCTCGAGCGTGAGCTCGTCGTGATTGCGCAGGAAGATCGCCCACTGGCAGATATCCGGGATGTCGGGCGTCTGCGCCATGATCTCGACCAGCGGATGGCGGTCCTCCTGCGCGATCGCCATGTACATGCGGGGCATCAGCGGGAAGTGAAACGCCATGTGGCACTCGTCGCCCTCGCCGAAGTAGGGCCGCACGTCCTCCGGCCACATGTTCGCTTCGGCGAGCAGCATCTTGTTCGGATACGCCTGGTCGATGAGCTTGCGGAACTCCTTCAGCACCAGGTGCGTCTCGGGAACGTTCTCGTTGGAGGTGCCTTCGCGCTCGATCAGGTAGGGAACCGCGTCGAGGCGGAACCCGTCGACGCCCATGTCGAGCCAGAACTTCATGGTGCGGAATACGGCCTTCAGGACGTGCGGGTTGTCGAAGTTGAGGTCCGGCTGGTGGCTGAAGAAGCGGTGCCAGTAGTACTGCTTCGCCACGTCGTCCCAGGCCCAGTTCGACGTCTCGGTGTCCGTGAAGATGATCCGCGTGCCTTTGTACTTCTGGTCGCTGTCGCTCCAGACGTAGTAGTCGCGCTTGGGCGAGCCCGCGGGCGCGCGCCGCGCCGCCTGGAACCACGGATGCTGGTCGGAGGTGTGGTTCACCACGAGCTCGGTAATCACCCTCAGCCCGCGCCGCTGCGCCTCGCGCACGAATTGCTTGAAGTCGGCGACCGTGCCGTACTGCGGGTGCACGTTGTGGTAGTCGGAGACGTCGTAGCCGTCGTCCTTGAGCGGCGAGGGATAGAACGGCAGTAGCCACAGCGCCGAGACGCCGAGATCCTGGATGTAGTCGAGCTTCGAAGTGAGGCCCCTGAAATCCCCCATGCCGTCGTTATTCGAGTCGAAAAACGCCTTGACGTGCACCTGGTAGAGAACCGCGTCCTTGTACCAGAGCGCCTGCTGCGCCACCGCCGTGATTTCCGCGGCGCTCTGCGAAGTCATTGCTCGGAACCGAAATCAGGGACAGACCACGTTTTTCCGCAAAAAACGTGGTCTGTCCCTGATTTTGTGGTGGGGAACATCGCGGTCATACGCCACGCAGCACTCTGAAAAGATGGGCCGGGAGCTGGTGCGGGTTGAGCTCGATGTAGTTCCTCGAGCCGGTCCAGGCGTAGCGCCCGCCGGAGAGGAGATCATGCACCTCGAAGGTCTCGTGCGGCGCGAGTCCGAGGCTCTCGAGGTCGAGCTCGACGAAGCCGGACTGGGGATGCTGGAAGTCGAGGTTCACCGCCACCAGGATGACGTCGTCTTCCTCTTTCTTCGAATAGACGAGCAACTGCGGATTGTTGATGTCGTGAAACCGCAGGTTCCAGTCGCGCTGGAGCGCGGGATGGCCGTGGCGCACTCGATTCAGGCGCGCGATCAGCTCGCGCAGGCTGTCGGCGCGCGCGAAGTCCCAGCGCTTGATCTCGTACTTCTCGGAGTCGAGGTACTCCTCGCTGCCGGGCTCGCGCGGCGCGTGCTCGAAAAGCTCGTACGCCGGCCCGTAGATGCCGTAGCTCGCGGCGAGGGTCGCGGCGAGCACCACCCGCACGATGAACGCCGGCCGAGCACCGGTCTGCAGCGCCTCGTGCAGGATGTCGGGCGTGTTGGGCCAGACGTTGGGCCGGAAGTACTCGCGGCTCTGCGTTTGCGTCAATTCGGTAAAGTATTCGACCAGCTCCTGCTTCGAATTTCGCCAGGTGAAGTACGTA
>JBJMWH010000138.1:0-4495 GCA_045810245.1 Burkholderiales bacterium
CGTCGCTGGTCTCGAGGCGGCGCGCGAACTCCTCGTTGTCCATCACCCGCGCCGGCAGGTAGCTCCCGGTGCCCACGATCCTGCTATAGGTCATTTCACTCTCGCCGCCACGGTCATTGCACCCCCGCCGGCATCGCGCCCGGCATCTGCGCCATCTTCGAAGCGATGCGCTCGGCCACGCTGTTCCGGACTTCCTCGAGGGCGCGCTCGAGTGCCTGTCCGAACGCGTACGCGTCGGCCGAGCCGTGGCTCTTGATCACGATGCCCTTCAGGCCGAGCAGGCTCGCGCCGTTGTACTTGCCCGGGTCGATGCGGGCGCGCAGCGCGTTGCGCACCGGCTTCGCCATCCAGGCCGCGAGCATGTTCCAGGGCGTGCGGGCGAACTCCTGGCGCAGGAAGCCGACGATCATCGTCACCACGCCCTCGGAGGCCTTGAGCAGCACGTTGCCGACGAAGCCGTCGCAGACCACGACGTCGGTGGTTCCCTTGTAGACGTCGTCGCCCTCGACGTTGCCGTAGAAATTGAGGCCGCTTTCGCGCAGCAGCTCGGCCGCGCGCTTCACCGTGTCGTTGCCCTTGATGTCCTCGATGCCGATGTTGAGCAGGCCGACCGAAGGGCGCTCCTTGTGGTCCACCGCCGCGACCAGCATCGCGCCCATGACGCCGAATTGCATCAGCTGCTCGGGCGTGCAGTCGACGTTCGCGCCGAGGTCCAGCACGTAGGTATAGCCGCCCTTCATGTTGGGCAGCACGGTGGCGATGGCCGGCCGGTCGATGCCGGCGATGGTCTTGAGCACGAAGCGCGAGATTGCCATGAGCGCGCCGGTGTTGCCCGCGCTCACGCAGGCGTGCGCCTCGCCGGCCTTCACCAGGTTTATCGCCACGCGCATCGACGAATCCTTCTTGTAGCGCATCGCCTGCGCCGGGGGCTCGTCCATGCCCACCACCTCGCTTGCCGGATGGACGCGCACGCGCGCGCCGGCAGGCGCCGCATGCGCCCGGAGCGCGTTCTCGAGCGGCTCCCGCTGGCCCACGAGCACGATGTCGACGTCGGGATGCCGCGCCTGAAATGCGAGCGCGGCCGGCACCGTCACATGGGGGCCGTGGTCACCCCCCATGCAATCGACCGCAACGGTGACCAGGGATTACTCGTCGCGGTTCTTGACGACCTTCTTGCCGCGGTAAAAGCCGGTCGGGCTGACGTGGTGGCGCAGGTGCCGCTCACCGGTGGTCGGCTCGACCGCGAGCGCGGGCCCCGACAGCTTGTCGTGCGAGCGGCGCATGTTGCGCCGGGACGGCGACACCTTGTTCTGATGGACGGCCATGTTCTAACTCCTCTTCTCGTTCAATCCTTGCCGTGCATCAGCCCGCGCAGGCCGGCGAACGGCGAAAGCTTCTCCGCGGCGTCGGTTGACGCTCGCGCGCTACAGCCTGCATGCCTCGGTGCGTAAGGCAGCGCGAGGATCAGCTCATCCTCCACCAGCTCCCGCACCGGCATCTCCTTCGCCGCCACCACGCGGTCCGCAGAGTCCACGTCGGCCGGCTCGGCGTCGATCTCGGCCTGCGTGCCGGCGAGGACCAGCACCTCGTCGGCCCGCACCTCGAAGGGTAGAGCCTCGAGGCACCGCTGACAGCGCAGGTCCAGCCTGCCGCGCACCTTCAGCCGCAGCGCCGGGCGCCCGCGCGCGTCGCGCACGCCCTCGACTTCGTAGGCGACCTCGCCTTCGGTCCCCGCCAGCATGTCGTGCAGGCGAGGAAAATCGCGGATCGGCAACGCCCCCGAGAGACTTGCGCCGGCCGACGCGAACTCGAAACCGTCGACCACCGGCTGCGGCTGCGGCATAAAGGGGGCGGATAATATCATTTTTTGGGAAACACGCGCTGAAACAAATGGATGGCGCAATAAAGGCGCAACCGCGGCGGCTGGTGCTCGCGTCGAGCTCGAAGTATCGCAAGGCGCTCCTCGAGCGCCTCGGGCTCGCCTTCGAGATGGCGGCGCCGCGGGTCGACGAGCGCGCGCTGCACGGCGAAACCCCGGCCGACACGGCGCTGCGCCTTTCCGCGCTCAAGGCGCAGGCGGTCGACCGCGCATTCCCCGACGCGCTGATCATCGGCTCGGACCAGGTTGCAGCGATCGGTCGCGAGCGCTTCGGCAAGCCCGGCGACCACACGAGCGCGGTGCGCCAGCTCCGCAGCCTGAGCGGAAACGCGGTGGACTTCCACACCGCGGTCACGTTGCTCGACGCTCGCGTGAGGAAAGCCCAATCGCGCGTCGTGGCCTGCCGCGTAGTGTTCCGCAGCCTGGACGAGCGCCGCATCGAGGCGTACCTGCGGCGCGAGCAGCCCTACGACTGCTCGGCGAGTGCCAAGGCCGAAGGGCTCGGCATCGCGCTCATCGAGCGCATCGAGACCGACGATCCGAGCTCGCTCATCGGGCTGCCGCTCATCGCGCTCTGCGAGCTGCTCGAGCGCGCCGGCCTGCCGGTCGTTTGAGCCCCGCGGTTTGATTCTGTACGCCATTCCCACTCCGCTCGGCGGCGCGGCGCAGGATGCTTTGCCGTCTTCCGTCCTCGAAACGATTCGCGGCCTGAAGGATTTTGCAGTCGAGAACGCGAAGAGCGCGCGCGCGTTTCTATCCGAAGTGAAAATGCCCGTGGCCCTCCGCGAGCTGCGGATTCAAGAGATCGGGGAAAAGCCCGAGGCCTTGCTGCAGCCGCTGCGCGAGGGGCGACCGCTCGGGCTTCTCTCCGAAGCCGGCTGCCCGGCGATTGCCGACCCGGGCGCGGCGCTCGTCGAGGCGGCGCACCGCGAGGGCTTCCGGGTGGTGCCGCTGGTCGGCCCGTCGTCGCTCATGCTCGCGCTCATGGCCTCGGGGCTGGAAGGGCAGCGCTTTGCCTTCTGCGGCTATCTGCCGCGTGACCCCGCGGGTCGGGCGAGGCGAATCAAGGAGCTCGAAGCACGCTCGAAAAAGGAACTGGAAACCGAGATCTTCATCGAGACGCCCTATCGCAGCGACGCGCTGCTCGCTGCGCTCCTTGAATCGTGCCACGCGCAGACACGCCTCTGCGTCGCAGTGGACCTTACGCTCCCGAGCGAGAGTATTTCCACTCGCGACGTCGCGGAGTGGCGCAAAAGCAGGACCGCCATAGGACGACGTCCCGCCGTGTTCCTGCTGCTAGCGTATCCCCATGGGTGAGGCGCGCACCACGAACTCCATGACCGCGCTCGCCGCGCCCATGCCGAAGCGCTTCGCCAGCTTCTCGGTGACGCTTTCCTTCTGGGTGTAGTCGACGATGTCCTCGGCTTTCACCACGTCGCGCGCCACCGACTCGAGGCTGCCGATCGCGTCGGCGAGCCCGAGGTCGACGCTCTTCTCGCCGGTCCAGATGAGGCCGCTGAACATGTCGGGCGAGTCCTTGAGCCGCTTGCCGCGCCCCTCCTTCACTGCGCTGATGAACTGCTGGTGCACGTCGTTGATGAGCACCTTGGCGTGCTGCACGTCCTTCGCCTCGACCGGCGAGAACGGGTCCAGCATGCCCTTGTTCTCGCCCGCGGTGATGAGGCGGCGCTCGACGCCGAGCTTGTCCATGAGCCCCGTGAAACCGAAGCCGTTCATCAGCACGCCGATCGAGCCGACGATGCTCGCCTTGGCCACATAGATGCGGTCGGCGCCGGAGGCAACGAAATAGCCGCCAGAAGCGCAGATATCCTCCACCACGACGTAAAGCGGAATGTCCGGGTACTTCTTGCGCAGCCTGCGCATCTCGTCATAGATGAGCTGCGATTGCACCGGGCTGCCGCCGGGGCTGTTGATGCGCAGGATCACGCCCTGCGTGCTCTTGTCCTTGAACGCCGCCTGCAGCCCGGTCATGATCTTCTCGGCGCTCGCCTCGGCCCCGGGGGCGATGATGCCATTCAGTTCGACCAGCGCGGTGTGCTTCTTGCCGCCGCCGAGGTCGGTGCGCGCCTGCCAGTCGACCGTCATGATGAGGATCAGCGTCACGTACGCGAACGTCAGCAGCTTGAAGAAGATGCCCCAGAGCCGCGCGCGCCGCTGCTCTTTCAGCGCCGCGGTCGCGAGCCTCGCTACGAGCTCGCGTTCCCACTGCCCATTGCCGTCAGTCATCCGTGAACCCCATGAAGTAGATCTGGCCGTCGCGCTCCTCGACCCGCAGCTTTACCAGCGGTTTGCCGCCGCAAGGTCCGCCTACGCAGCCGCCGCTGCGCGCGTCGTACGTCGCGCCGTGAGTCGAGCATAGCAAATCGCGTCCGGCGGAATCGAAAAATACCCCTTCCTGCCAGTCGAGTTCCATCGCGACATGCGCGCAGCGGTTGAGGTAGGCACGCACGGCACCCTTGTAGCGGATGGCGAAGGCCGGCGCCGGCTCGCCGAAATATTCCACCTCGAAGCGCACGCCGCGGCCGGAGTCGGCGAGCACGCTCGAAGCGCAGATCAGCCGTTGGCTGCGAGCCATTGGCCGAGTTCCGCCACGCT
>JBJMWH010000139.1:0-7651 GCA_045810245.1 Burkholderiales bacterium
TTGCGTCGGGCGCGAACGCGAGCCGCACCAGGCCGGCCTGCGTACCGGGCTGCGCCGCGCCTTTTTCGAGCACCCGAAACAGCGCCCAAGGCCCCTCGGAAGCGATCGCCGGCGCGCCGGCAACGGTGAGCTTCGTGCCCGCGCCCGGCGTCAGCGCCGGCCACTGCACCCTCACCACACTGCCAGGGGACATCTTGTTCGCCTTGCCGTCGTGCTCGAACGTGACCTCGTTCGCGCCCGACACCGCCACCAGCTTCACATCGACCGAGACTTGCGCCTGCGCCGCGCCGGGCCTGAAGAAGCTGTCGCGGATCACCGCCGCGCGCTGATACTGGCGGATGGTCGCCGGCGACGGCGCCGAGGCCTCCATTCCCGGCCGCGGACGCCATTCGCGCCCCGTCGGCGTGTCGACGAACTGCGCGAGGTTGCCGGCGAAGAACGCATCGAGCTGCCCGCCGGGGGAGAACACCTTGTTGAAATCGTCGAGCAGCACCTCGCCCGACGATTTCGCGAACGGATACTTGCCGTCGATCGCCTTGGCGCAGAACGAAGCCGAGCCGCTGACCGCGCGCTTGATGTTCTCCTGGGCCGCCCCGGCGGCCTGTCCGGTGCTGGTCTGGGCGAGGTCCCTCAGCACGGTGCGCACCGGCTCGGGATAGCGGTCGGCGTCGGCCCTCATCTTCGAGGCGGTCGCGGAAAGCGCGGTGCTCACCTGGCCGCGCGAAAACGACTCCTCCGCCGCGCGCAGCTGCGTGTAGAACTCGCTCATCGACTGCATCACGCCGTCGATCGGCGCAGGGCCCGCCGGGCCCTGCTGCGCGACGAGGTTCCTGAGCGGCGCGAAGCGCAGGTCCACCGCGTCCTCTGGACGCGGGGCGGCGAGCTTTGCGCCTTGGGAGAAAAGGCTTCCGTACCGGTTGGACTTCACGGCCTCTTCCGCTTCCTTTCCCGCTTTCTGCTTCGCCGCGTCCTCGGTGGTGGCGAGCGAGAGCTCCTTCGCGGCGGCCGCGACCAGCCGCTTCAGCGGCGAGTCGGGTGCGGACAGGATCTTCGCCTGCTCGATCGTCTGCGCGAGCCCGCTCGAGCGCGCGACCCGGACGTCGGCAAGGAGGGCCGACCATTGCTTCTCGTAGTCCTGCGCGTAGCGCTCGCGCACGTCGGCGAACACCTTGGCGGGATCGACCTTCTGCGCGCGCGCGCCGGAGTCGCCCAGCACCCAGGACTCCTCCTTCGAGAGCTCGGCCGCCAGCTTCTCGGCCTTGGCGCGGAAAAGCTTCAGATAGCCGTCGCGGGTGAACAGGCCCTCGATCCCGGCGGTGAGCGGCTGGCCGCTCGCGCGGGTGAGAACCTGCGCCGCGTTCGGTCCCGCCGCCTCGCTCACGCGAAACGGCGGCACGCTCGCGTCGGCCGCGAGCTCGTTCTTGAGGCGCGCGTACACGCGGTCGGCGACCGGCATGGAAGCGAGGCCGCGACGCGCCTCGTTCACCAGCGCGTCGTTGCGCGGCGCGAGCGTCTGCACCGGGCGCGCCTCCAGCGCCGCCTTGAGATGGCCTTCGAGGTCGACCATCAGCTCGAGCGAATCGCGCGGCAGCGCCGGGCTCCATACGAAGAGCATCAGCCGCGAGAGGTCGGCCGGGTCCAGGTACTTGTCCTGATGCAGCATGAGGTAGCCGCGCAGCGCCACGTAGAGCTGCTCCTGGTTCTGCGGCCGCGCGAGGATCTCCTCCAGGCGCAGGGATACCCGGGTGAGCAGCACGTCGCCGAGGGCGCGCTGGTAGGCGCCGATGGAGCGCTCGCCAATGCCGTCGCCCTGGTACAGGCCGAAGCGGTATGCGACCGGGATCGAGGCGTCGCGGCTCGCATAGCCCGAGGGCAGGTCGCGCAGCGCGTTCAGCACCGGCAGGACCTTGGCGATGTCGCCCGCCTGCGCCGGCGGCACGCCTTCCACGCTGCCTTTCGCGGCGGCGACCTTCTGCGTGGCCTGCTCGATCAGCCTGCCGTTGTTGAAGTAGCTGAGGGTCCAGGCGGCGAGCAGCCCCACCGTGAGCGCCGCGCTGCCGGCGAGCGCGCCCAGCGTGATCCAGCGCCGCTGCCGCTCCTTCTTCTCGTTGCCGCCGACCAGGCCCGCCTCCGTGAAGATCACGTCGTGCAGCAATCGGTTGATGAAGAAGCTCTTGCCGCTCGAGGCCGAGGGCGGCAGGATCTTGCGCTCCAGGTTGAAGGTGCGGGAGAGCGTGCCGAGCACCCGGTCGATCGGGCTCCCCTCCTGGGTGCCGCTCGTAAAGTACACGCCGCGCACCAGCGGTTGCTCGCCGAAGCGCGAGCCGCCGAAGGCCTTCTCCATGAATTCGCCGAGCAGCGGCCGCAGCGCGCTGAACTGCTGCGGGAAGCTGTAGATGCGGCAGCGCCGCTGCAGGTCGCGCTCGTCGTGCAGGCGCTTCAGCACGCGCGCGTGGAGCCTGCGCTCGAGACCCTCGAACTCGGCGCTGAACTGGCCGGCGTAGTTGACCGCGGTGCCCGCGGCGTTCAGGTCGAAGGTCATGCCCCAGACCTGCGCGCGCTCCTCGCGCGTCATGTCGCCGAAGAACTCCGTGAAGCCGGCCAGGAGGTCGGTCTTGGTGACCATCACGTACACCGGGAAGCGCAGCCCGAGGCGCTCGTGGAGCTCCTGCACCCGGCTTCTGACGTCGCGCGCGTAGCGCTCGCGCTGGGCGTCGGTCTGGTACAGGAGATCGGAAATGCTCACCGTGACGATCGCGCCGTTCAGCGGCTGGCGCGGCCGGAAGCGCTTGAGGAGATCGAGAAACCCGAGCCAGGCGCTCGCGTCGACCTTCTGCTCGCTGTCCTGCGTCACGTAGCGGCCGGCGGTGTCGAGCAGCACTGCCTCGTCGGTGAACCACCAGTCGCAGTTGCGCGTCCCGCCGACGCCCTTGATCGACTGGCTCGCCCCCGCCTCCTCCAGCGGGAACTTGAGCCCCGAGTTGACCAGCGCGGTGGTCTTGCCGGAGCCCGGCGCGCCGACGATCACATACCAGGGCAGCTGGTAGAGGTACTGCCGCTCGCCCGCACGGCCTTTGAAGCGCGCCTTGCGCAGCACCGTGACCGCTTCCTTGAAGCGGGCCTGCAGCGTGGCGATCTCCTGCGCCGAGCGCGCCGACGACTCGGCCTCGCCGTCCGCACCCGCGATGCCCTGCAGCATCGACTGGTTGGCGCGGCGGATGCGCCAAGCACGGATGACCTCCCAGCCGAGCCAACAGAGAATCAGTATTGAAACAAGAACACAACGGGCGAGGAGCGTCTCGAGCGGACGCCAGTCGAAGAACGCGATCGCGTCGCCGACCAGCAGGATGACGAGCGAGAGAAGCAGCACCACCAGGCCGCCGAGGACCCAGCGGTTGAAGAGAAGCTCGCGGATCTTTTTCATGGCTCGCCTACCCCGCCACTTTCAGGATCACCATCACGCGACGGTTCTTCCTGCGGTTGTCGTCGGTATCGTTGGCGGCGACCGGGTCGGAATCGGCCAGCCCCTCGGCGCGCAGGCGAGCCGGGTCGGCCATCGACGCCGCCATCACTTTCGTCACCGACTTCGCCCGCTCGGTCGAGAGCTCCCAGTTGGACGGGAAGCGCGCGGTGCGGATCGGCTTGTTGTCGGTGTGCCCGGTAACCACGACCGGGCCCGGGACGCCGTTCAGCGCCTGCGCCACGCGCGCGAACGTCGGCTCGAAGCGCCGCTCGACCGTGGCGCTGCCCGAGGCGAACAGGCCGTCACCGGGAATGGTGACCACGCTGACGAGCTCGTCCTCGTAGACCGCGACCACCCCCTGGGCGATCTCGTCGGCGAGGAACCTGGAGAGCCGCGGCGCCACGGCCTTCGCCGGCGTTTTACGCTCGAGCGCCACCTTGACCTTCATCTGGGCCAGCTCCGACTTGACCGGGCTGGACTGGCCGGAGAGCGAGAACAGGTACCCGAGGTAGACCGCCGCCAGCAGCGCGCCGCACGCCGACGCGGCTAGCCAGACGACCAAGGCGCCCGACAGGCGCCGCGGCTTCGTCTCGATCCCTTTCCAGCGCCCCGACAGATCGGCTTCCTCGTTCTGGCGCTGGCGCCGGATGAGCTCGTAGAGACGCTCGCGCGTCTGCTCGAGCTGCGCTCTGCCGCCTTCGATCACGCGGAAGCGTCCCTCGAAGCCGAGCGCGAGGCAGGCGTAGAAGAACTCGAGGAGATCGATGTTGGCGCCCGGCTGCTCGCCCATCTTGTTCAGCAGCAGGAAGAACTTCTCGCCGCCGCCGGTCTCCCGGTAGAACGTGACCAGCAGGCTCTGCTTCATCCACTGCGCGGTTCCGCCCCAGGGCGTGGACGACACGGCCTCGTCGATGAGCGTGCATAGCGCATAGCGCGCGACCAGCACGGTCTCGGCCTTGATGCCGCGCTTCTGCGCGGCCTCCTCGAAGGTGCTCAACTGCTCGAGCAGCGTCTGGCGGAAGCCCGCGGGGTCCGGATGCGACACCGAGGAGCGGATCTGCGGCACCAGCGCGAGCAGCGGGTTCGCGAGCGCCACCAGCGGATTGAGGCCCGACAGCGCGCTGAGGTCCGCGCTCAGCGCGGCGTCGGCGCGCTTCGCAGGCTCGCCGGAAGCGCTCGCCGGGCCGGGCGCCGCCGCGGCGCGACGCCGGCCCGGCGTCGGCACCATGATGGTTGCGTCCGGATCGACTGGCTGCGGTGGCACACTGGACATGGCGTTCTCCTAATGCATTTCAGTCCCGGATCGCCCAGAGCTCCAGGGAGAGTCCCGGAAAGTCGCCCGCCACGTGCATCGCGATGACGCGCGAAGCTTCGAGCGCCTTCCAGAAGTCGTTCTTGCGGTCGAGCTCGAAGTAGCTGTATCCGGCGTGATAGGGAATCTGCCGCGGCGCAACCGGTAGCGGCGCGGTCTGGATCCCGGGCAGGTGCGACACGACCAGATCGCGGATCTTCTCCGGCGGGCCGATCTTCACCTGGGTCGGGAAATGCAGGCGCAGGGACTCGGGCGGGACGTTCGCGCCCACCGCGAGCACGAACACGGCGTTGCGCAGCAGCTCGACGTCCGGCACGGTTCCGGCGAATACGCCGCGGCCGCGGTCCATCACCGGGATGGCGACCGCGTTCTGCTCGATCACCGCGGTGAGCCCACGCCGGATCTCCTCGATCACCGGCATGAACGTGCCCTGCAGGTCATCCTGGCGGTAGGTGGAGAAGCTCGCCGGCATGCGCTCGCGGCGCGCATAGGTGGCGATTTCGCCGGCGAGCTCGAGGCAGGCGCGGTAGAAGAGCTCGGGATGGAGCGACGCGCGGGTGAGGAAATGCGCGAGCAGCGGCTCGTAGCGGTTGCAGAGCTGAAGCAGCAGGAAATCGGAGACGTCCGCCACGCCCTTGGCGCCGGGGCTCGACACGCGGTCGGCGAGCGCCTGGATGCGATGGCGCACCAGCCCGTGCAGCTCCTTCACGTAGTCCTGCAGCCGGCCGCTCACCCTGCAGTCGAGGCACGGCGGAACGTAGCCGTCGTCGAGCACCACGCGGCCGTCGGCGCGTTTCTCCACCACGCGCACCATGCCGAGGACGCTGTGCGCGGACGTGGTTTCGCCGTCGAGCTGCAGCCGCACGTTGAGGCGGCCGATCTTGAGCTGTGCCGAGCTCTCCATCTCGAGCACCGAGTCGCGGATCTCGTGGTCCGCCGCGACGTAGCGCACGAGCGAGGAATCGCCGGAGCGCTCGAAGGCGAGCTCGGCCATGCCCGCGCGCCGCAGCGGCAGCGTGACCAGGACCAGGCGGTCCTTGACGTCGCCCGGGACGTCGAAGGGCTCCGGGATGTCGGCCTCGAACGGGATGTTGAACGGGGTGCCGTCGGGAAACACGCCCTCGGCCGCGACCAGCCCGACCTTGCCGATCTTGAGCAGCTCCTGGTCGATCTGCAGCCGGGTGAAACCGGCGGCATAGGGAGCGAGCGACTCGAGCCGCTGGCTCATCAGCCGCTCGAAATAGCGCTCCGCCTGCTGGAAATGCTGCGGCCGAAGGAACAGTCCTTCGGCCCACACGACGCGGTTATGCTGAGACATGTCGCGCTGTTCTTGAGCCCAGCTCCAGAATGGACGCTAGCGCTGCAATCCTTCCCCCCCGGGTAGTTGGGAGGATGCTAGCACGGCACCATTCCGAGTTGTATCTAGTCCTTCAGCGCGTCCGTCAGGCGCTCGGGCGAGACTCGCGCGGCCACGCCGGCGCGCTCCTCCTGCAGCAGCATCGCGGCGCGGCAGTCGCGCTCGCCCCAGCCGCGCCGCATGCCCTCGGCGAGCTCCTCGAGCGCGACGCGGCCGATGCGCATCGGCACGCCGATCTCTTCGGCGAGCTCGAGCGCGAGCGCCGCGTCCTTGTGCGCGAGCTTGAGCGAGAACGCCGCCGGGTCGAAGCGGCCCGGAAGATAGAAGTCGGCCAGGCGATCGAAGGTGCGCTTGCGGCCCGAGGCGCCCTGGCGCAGCGCGCGAAAGAGCGCGAGCGGCTCGACGCCGCCCTTCACCCCGAGGGTGAAGATCTCGGCGAGCGCCGCCTGGATCGCAAAGCTTGCGCAGTTGTGCGCGAGCTTCGCCACCGTGCCGGCGCCGATGGGGCCGATGTAGAGCGGCTGATCTCCAATGGCTTTCAGAATGTGCAGATATTTTTCGAAGACCGCCTGGTCTCCTCCAACCCAGAGCGCGAGCTTGCCGCTTTCCGCGCCGCTCGGCCCACCGCTCACCGGGGCGTCGAGGAAGTGGATCTTCGGCATCTCGCGATGGAGCCGCCGCACCACTTCCGGCGAATTGGTGCTCAGGTCGAACCAGGTTGCATTTTTTACAAGAGCGGAACTGATCTCGGGGGCGAGCGCCTGGACTTCCTTGGGGCCGGGAAGCGACGTGAATACAACTTCGCATCCGCGCGCCGCTTCCGCGGCGCTCGTCTTCCAGTTCCGAAAGCCTTCCACGCGCCGCAGGTCGTGCGCCTGAATCTCGTGCCCCGCGTGCTGCAGGTTGGCGGCCATGTGGCGGCCCATGGCGCCCAGCCCGATGAAGCCGGTTCTCATGCGCCGCGCTCCTGGAACACCTGCTTGGCGATCAGCGCCGCGGTGCCGGCATTGGGCCAGCCCGCGTAGATCGCCAGGTGCGTGATCAGCTCGACGATCTCCTCGCGCGTCACGCCGTTGTCGAGCGCGCGCCAGATGTGGCCGCGAATCTGGTCGGGGCGGTAGAGCGCGGTCAGCGCGGCGACGGTGACCAGGCTTCGGTCGCGCTTGCAAAGCCCGGGCCGCTCCCAGACGTCGCCGAACACCACTTTGTCGGTGAGCTCGCCGAGCTTCGGAAAGACGTCGCGGACCTGCCCGATGGTGGATGGCGCGGCCATGTTTTCTCCGGGATTTGCGGTTGGAGAAAAACTCTAGCATGGCTGCCAAACTGAAACGGCCTCCAGGCGGAGGCCGTTTCGGATGCCGCTCGAGGCCGCTCTAGCAGCCTTTCTTCGCGTGCCCCTTCGCCCAGCCCTTGCCGTGGTTGTGCTTGTGCTTGCAATGCTCTTCGCCACCGTCGTGGTGATGATCGTGGGGGTGCGGCGGCGCTGCGCTGGCGGGCGTTGCGGCGGCCGCTGTGGTCG
>JBJMWH010000140.1:0-5577 GCA_045810245.1 Burkholderiales bacterium
CTGGTGCTCGACGAGCCGACCAACGACCTCGACATCGAATCCCTCGAGCTGCTGGAGGCGGCGCTGCAGGATTATGCCGGCACCCTTCTCCTCGTGTCGCACGACCGCGCGTTCCTCGACAACGTCGTCACCCAGACCCTCGCCGCCGAGGGCGGCGGGCTGTGGCTTGAATACGCCGGCGGCTACGCCGATTATCTCCGCCAGCGTCCCGCTTCCCCCGTTGACCCCCTGACAAGGGGGTCGCGGAGCGAAGCGAAGCGGGGGGTTTCTCGACGCATAAAGCTGTCCTACAAAGAAACCCGCGAGCTCGAGGCTCTTCCCCGCGAGATCGAGGCGCTCGAGGCCGAGCAGCAGGCGCTCGCCGCCAAGATGAGCGCGCCCGACTACTTCAAGCAAAGCCCCGAAGCGCTGCGCGCCGACCGCTCGAGAAGCGCCGAAATCGAAGCGCTGCTCATGGAGAAGCTCGAGCGCTGGCACGCACTCGAAGAAAGAAATCGGGGTCAGAGCCCGAATTAGGTTCTCACGGGTAGAACGCGGTCGACATCCGGGCGCGCTCGAGCCGGAGGTAGGAGGCGATGCCGTCGTGCACGGCGAAGCCGTAGGAGAGCCGCCCGCGAAGGGTCACCGCGCCATGCGCGTGCTTGGGCAGCTTGAAGCCGGGCAGCATCACCGTCGCCACCGGCGCCGGCGAGCAGTCGGGGCACTCGCCCGGGCGATTCACCAGCATCACGGCGCGCGAGGCGTCGTGCGCCTGCGAGACCCAGCCCCGGATCTCGACTTCTTCGCCCGAAAGCGCCTCGCAGCGCGGGGCGTACTTGAGATCCCCGGTTCCGAGACCCTCGAAGAGGTCAGTGAACTTCAGAACCATGCATCACCTCCCTTTCCATGTGCGACGTGAGCCGCACGCGGTAGGCGTTGAACTGCGGATCGGTCATGCTGCGCGGCCGCGGCAGCGCGATCGCGATCTCCTCGAGCACGCGGCCCGGCGCGGCGCTCATCACCACCACGCGGTCGGCGAGCAGCACCGCCTCGTCGATCTGGTGGGTGACGAAGAGGATGGTCGACTTGAATCCGGCCCAGACCTCGAGCAGGAACTGCTGCATCAGCACCCGGGTCTGGAAGTCGAGCGCCGCGAACGGCTCGTCCATGAGCATGAACTCGGGGCTGCCGACCAGCGCCCGCGCGATCGCCACGCGCTGCTTCATCCCGCCCGAGAGCTGGTGCGGATAGTGGCGCGCGAATTTCACCAGCTTCACCCGCTCCAGGATTTCTTTTACCTGGGTGGGATTTCGTGTACCTCGCATCTTGAGGCCGAAGCCCACGTTCGATTCGACGTCGAGCCAGGGGAAGAGCGAATGCTCCTGGAACACCATCACCGCCTTGGGGTTGGGGCCGCGCACCTCTTCGCCATCAATCGAGATCAAGCCCCCTGAAACCGGTTCCAGCCCCGCGCACAGCTCGAGCAGCGTGCTCTTGCCGCAGCCGCTCGGGCCGAGGATCGCGACGAACTCGCCCGACGACACCCGCAGGCTCGCATCCCGGATCGCCTCGACGCTGAGCCCCTTGGCGCCCTGCCAGGTCTTGGAAACCCGCTCGACGACGAGCGAGCTCATTCGGGCTTCCACCAGAGCACTTTGCGCTGAATCAGAAGAAGAAGGGCATCGACCGCATACCCCGTGACGCCGATGATGCAGATGCCGAGCATGATCAGGTTCGGGTTGAACATCTCGCGGCCGAGGATGACGATCATGCCGACGCCGTTCTTGAGACCCACCATCTCGGCGGCGAGCACCGCCATCCACGCGGCGAAGAAGTTGATGCGCAGCATGGTGAACACCTGCGGCAGCACCGCCGGGAAGATGACGTGCGCCCAGATCTGCCTCTTCGATGCGCCGAACGTGCGGGCAGTTTTTATCAATCTGGAATCCACCGACTGGACCGCGGCGACCGTCGAAAGCGTGAGGAGGAAGTACACCCCGGTGAACACCACGAAAATCGCGGTCGGGTTGCCGATGCCGAAGGCGACGATGCCGACCGGGATCCAGGCGATGGGGGCGATCGGCGCGAGGCCGCGCACGATGGGAAGAATGGCCGAGGCAAGGAACCTCGACATCGACACCGCGATGCCGGTGGCGAGCGCCGCGACGAAGCCGAGCATCAGCCCCATCACCACGCGCCAGGCGCTGGCGAGGATCGCCACCGGGATGGTCATGCCTTCCTGGCCGAAGCCGACGCGGAAGTCGCTTTCGATCGCGAAGCGGATGAACGACGAAGGCGGCGGGAAGAGCGTGGTCGACATCCAGCCGCGCGCGGCGGCAAGCTCCCACAGCGCCACCAGCGCGAGCCATGGAAGGAGCGCCGCGGCGGCCGCTTTTCCCACCTATGTTTTTAGGGCGTCCTTGAGAAAACGAAAATCGATCAGCGTCGGCGGAACCTGCTTGATGTAGCCGAGCGTGGTCATGTCCTTGATCGCCACGCGCATGCCTTCCTCACCGGCGCCGATCAGGTTCACCTGCGGCATCTGCCGCGGCAGCGCCGAGCGCAGCGTGTCGCGGTCGACGCGGTAGTACTTGCCCTTGTCGAGGATGTCGACCGCCTTCTCGCGGTCCGCCTTGATCGCGGCGTCGGCCTTGAGCAGCGCGCGCAGGTAGCGCCGCGCGGCTTCGGGATACTTCTCCAGGAAGTCGATGCGCGCGTTGGTCACGCAGTCGGGTCCGTCCTTCCCCCAGGTGTCGAGGTTCGACGCGATCACCACGCCGCCCAGCTTGTCGACGAGCCGCGTGGCGAAGGGCTCGACGTGGGTAACGAGGTCGACCGCCTTGGCCTCGAAGGCCGAAGCCATCGACAGCGTGTCGTTGAACCACACCATCTCGAAGTCCTGGTACGAGAGTCCGGCGTTCTGCAGCGCGCGGTAGAGCATGAGCTCGAAGGTGTTCAAGCGCATGGCGCCGACCTTCAAGCCTTTCACCTTGGCCGCCTTCAGGCCGCCCACGTCTTTGATGCCGGTCGACTGCTGGGCGATGAGGAACAGCCCTCCCGCGCCGCTGCCGCCGATGATCCGCACCGGGGCGCCGTTGTTCGCCGCGACGATGATGTTGGTGAACGGGATATGCACGATGTGCTGCTGGCCGGCGCTGAGCGCGGTCAGCGCATCCCCCGGGTTGGGCATGAACTTGAGCTCGACCTTGACCCCCTCCGTCTGGAAGAGGCCGGTGGCGTGGGCATAGAAGAGCGGCGACATGCAGATGCCCACGAGGTGACCTACCTGGATGACCTCGGGCTGCGCTTGTGCGTGCGACAGGTTGGAAACCCCCAGCCCGGCAAGCGCCGCGCCGGATTTCAGGAATTGCCGGCGTTTCATGGAACCTCCCCTTGTGTGATGGCCGCCCCGGATTCGCAACACCCGTGCCAGGCGTGCGCCTACGGCGGGATGCTGGTTTTCATCCTACTCCGCACCAGGGCCGTGCGGCCGCGCACCAATTTGGCTACTGCAGCTTCGCACCGATTGGGGTCAGAGCCCGATTTTTCTTGGTTCTGGTTTTAGGGCTCTGACCCCGATTTTCTAACTGCGCCTGGGCAAATAACTGCGTCGCCAGCGCAATGCCCAGCAGCCCGAGTGCAATTCGCGGTTTCATCGTGTCACGATGCTACGCTATGACCCCGATTTTCGAGGAGAGCCAATGAGCGCCGTTCCGAATCACGCCCTGCGCCAGCTGCGCGCCGGCAAGCTCGCCATCGGCCTGGGGCTGCGCCAGGCGCGCACGGTCGACACCGCCCAGATCGCCGCCACCTGCGGCTTCGACTGGCTGTTCATCGACTGCGAGCACAACTCGATGGATCCCGACACCGCGGCGCAGATCGCCGCGGCCTCGCTCGCGGTGGGGGTGACGCCGATCGTGCGGGTGGCGGGCTTCGAGCACTGGCACGCCTCGCGCATGCTCGACAACGGCGCGCAGGGCATCGTCTTCCCGCACGTCGACAACGCGTCCGAGGCGCTGCGCGTGGCGAACGCGTGCCGCTTCCCGCCGGTCGGCAAGCGCTCGATGGGCGGCGGGCTCCAGCAGCTCGGCTTCGCCAGCATGGCGGTGGGCGAGGCTGCCCGCATCGTGAACGAGGAGACGCTGGTCGTAGTGATGATCGAGTCGCCGCAGGGCGTGGCCAATTGCGAGGAGATCGCGGCGGTGCCGGGCGTCGATGCGCTCCTCATCGGGACGAACGATCTCTGCTTCGAGCTCGGCATTCCCGGCCAGTTCAACGACCCGCGCGTCGCCGAGGCCTACAAGAAGGTCATCGCGGCATGCCGGCGCCACGGCAAGTTTCCCGGCATGGGCGGGATGTACACGCCCGAGCTCCTCGAGCGCCACATCGGCATGGGCGTGCAGCTCATCCTCGCAGGATCGGACTTCTCGCTCCTCATGCAGGCGGCGAGCGCCCGTGCCGCGCTGGTACGAGGCTTAGAATCGAAGGCATGAAAAACTACGACCCGCAGGCGAAGCTCGAAATCGAGGTCCACGAGCTGCCGTTCCGGCGCACCGAGCGCGGGCGCCAGCTCATGGCGCGCGTCTACCAGCCGCTCGGCGCGGGTCCGTTTCCGGTGCTGCTCGACCTGCACGGCGGCGCCTGGAACGACAAGGACCGCTTCGCGAACGAGCCGATGGCGCGCGCGATCGCGGCGAGCGGCGTGCTGGTGGCCTCGATCGACCTGACGCTCGCGCCCGAGGCGCCCTATCCGGCCTCGGTGCAGGACGCGAACTACGGCGTGCGCTGGCTGAAGTCGAAGGCGCCCGGCTGGAAGGGCGAGCCGGCGACGCTCGGCGTGCTGGGGAGCTCGACCGGCGGCCACCTGGCGCAGCTCATCGGCATGCGCCCGCGCGACTCGCGCTACGGCGCGCTCCCGCTCGCCGAAGCGAGCGGCGTCGACGCCAGCGTGCGCTACATCGCCGCGCGCTCTCCGATCAGCGACCCCTACGCGCGCTACCTGCAGGCCGAGAAGAGAAAGCGCGCCGACATGATGCAGAAGACCAAGAACTGGTTCGTGCCCTGGGACGCGATCCACGAGGCGAACCCGCAGCAGATCCTCGAGCGCCGCGAGCCGGCGACGCTGCCCCCGCTGCTCATCATGCAGGGCTCGCTCGACGACAACGTGCTGCCCGCGCTGCAGGAGAAGTTCGCCGCCACTTATCGCGCCGCCGGCGGCGAGTGCAAGCTCGAGGTGTTCGAGAACTGCGACCACATGTGGGTCGCCGAGCCCGGCCCGCAGACCGACCGCGCCCATGAAATGGTCAAGGACTGGATCAAGAAGTACTGCCAGTGAAATCGGGGTCAGAGCCCGATTTCCGGTCGCAGGTCGAGGCGCTGCGCCCCTACCTCCTGCGCTACGCCTCGCTCCAGCTGCGTAACCGCGAGGCCGCCGAAGACGCGGTGCAGGAGACGCTGCTCGCGGCACTCAAAGCCGAGGCGAGCTTCGAGGGCCGCTCGAACCTGCGCACCTGGCTCACCGGCATCCTGAAGCACAAGTGCATCGACGCGGTGCGCCGTGCGAGCCGCGAAAGCCCGCTGGCCGGCGAAGACGCCGAG
>JBJMWH010000141.1:0-9292 GCA_045810245.1 Burkholderiales bacterium
CTGTATCGACGACTTGGGCTCGGCACTGAGTGCCATCGAATATGTGAGTTACGTCGTATGTGTGAGACGCCTCCGGGACAAAAGAAACTAGGTTGCTGCAACCCGTTACTGTGATCTCGACCGCGACAGGAGCTCCGGTTACACGCGGGGTACCGATCGGCCCAAGGCCGCTTGCAAGAATATAGATTCGCTTGCCTGGTTTTAGCGTATTGCTCTTAGTTTCAGCAGTCGCCGAGCTAAAGCCTTGCATGAAGCCCATGCCATCTGTGCGCGTGCATTCAGCATTATCGAAAGCCAGGAATGTCGTCGCCTTCCGCGATGAGGGTTGATGCATTGTGATCACTGCAAACGGTTCTGTTTGCGGAATATCGCGATAAAAGCGACCAGCACAACCGGCGAGGACTATTGCCACTGATATCACAACTGGTCGCATGACAAGTTCTCCGCTCTTCCTTCTTTTGACGTTCGCCGCAAGCGCAGCGTAGCAAGCTGGAGACGTAGATCAGCAACGCAATGGATCGCGGCGTCGCGAGTCCACTGGGAAGAAGTGCGCGGTCGTGCGCCTACTTCATCCCCTGGCGCACATTAACCAGGACCTGGTCGATGGCATCGATGCGCACGAATCCCAGGCGCGGATATTCGATGTCCAGGATGACGTATACGGTGAAAGCGACGATGCCGGCGAAGCCGACCTGGTGCACCCAGTCGTACGCCTTCTCTCCCGCGGTCTGGTACCCGGCGAGGAGCGCCGAGGCGAGCGCGAGGCCGATCAGCATGGCGTAGATGACCACCGGCAGATGGATCATCGTCGCGCCGCTGCGGACCGTCGTTATATTGAACACGTCGTTCAGCGCCGGCAGCACCAGCAGCTCCGCTGCGAGCGGGCTTCCCGGCGTGCGCACCGCCGCGATCGCCTGCGACCAGGTCTCGACCTGCAGCTGCTCCGAGCGCGCCAGCGATGCCTTGGCCGCGACGATGTCCGGGAGCAGGCGGTAGGCTTCGATGCGCGCGTCCACGTATTTGCGGAACGTTTCCTTAAGCTTCGGCTGGGCGGAAGCCGGCACCAGGTCGAGGCGTACATAGGCCGTGCCCAACGCGTTTGCTTCCTCAACTACCAGCGCCCTGCGCGTGTCGAAGCGCGACAGAGCGCCCGAAAACGAGAAGGCGATGAGCAGGCCGAGGAGCGCGAACACCGCGGTCTCGAGCGAACCGACATTCGGCAGCGCCGACGGGCCGTACCGGGCGACGGCGCGCTTTCCGAGCCAGCGTCCGAGCGCGAGCGCGGCGAGGATGCCGGCGAACAGGAAACCGGCGAGCGCGCTGCCGATGACGGTGGGGTCGATGATGTTCAGCATGGCCTCAGGCCCACGGCTGGAAGTGGCTGCCACACATCGTTCGTTCTAGCTCTTGCTCGTTCTTCTTCTAATTGGAAGAAAGTGGCGGAGAGAGAGGGATTCGAACCCCCGGTACCCTCACGGGTACAACAGATTTCGAGTCTGCCGCAATCGACCACTCTGCCATCTCTCCGCGGCCCGACCACGGCGAATTTTATCAGGGGCGGCGTTGCGCAAGGCCATGCGATGGCGGCGAAACGCCGATGGTGGCATGCTGGGAACTGGTTCCATCGGCGCAAGGAATAGCCATGACACCCATCCGAGTGCTTCTCCCGCTGGCCTTCCTCGTCCTTTCCGCCTGCTCGAGCTCCTACCGCGTCGTGCAGGTCCCGCAGTACGGCGCCGACCTCTATCCGCAATCGCAGAGCCGCTCGGGCATCATCGTCGCGATCGACGAGATGAAGAACGCGGAGCGCGTCGAGCGCCTGTTCGGCGCGGACCTCATCAAGGAAGGTATCCTGCCGGTCAACGTAGTGGTGTCGAACTTCGGCAAGCAGCGCCTCCTCCTCAAGCCCTCGGACATCCTGTTCTACCAGGGCAGCGAAGTCATCGATCCGCTGCCCGTCGAAATGGTGATGGCTACCGCCAAGCGCCAGAAGTACCTGCGCACCAGCACCGAAAGGCAGGTCGACAAGTACTTCGGCGATGCGATGCTGAAGGAGACCGTGGTCTACCCGAACCAAACCTACCGCGGCGTCATGTTCTTCGCGATGCCCACGCCCAAGCGGCCTCTCGACCGCTTCTTCATCTCGTGGAGCATCCTGCGCGACGACGGACCGAAGATGCGCATCGGCGTGACGAACCTCGACACCGGCGAGCGCGTGCTGTTCTCGCCGTTCTCGGTCAGGCTGCCCGACACGCCCGGCGCGTTCTCATACTGACAGCTTGTCCACGCCGTTCATGTAGGGCCGCAGCGCCGCCGGAACGCTCACCGAGCCGTCGGCGTTCTGATAGTTCTCCAGGACCGCGACCAGCGTGCGGCCGACGGCCAGGCCTGAGCCGTTCAGCGTATGCACCAGCTCCGGCTTGCCCTTGTCGTTGCGGAAGCGCGCCTGCATCCGGCGCGCCTGGAACGCCTCGAAGTTCGAGCACGAAGAGATCTCGCGGTAGGCATTCTGCGCGGGCAGCCACACCTCGAGGTCGTAGGTCTTCGCGCTGGAGAAGCCGAGGTCGCCGGTCGAGAGCGCCATCACGCGGTAGGGGAGCTCCAGCTTCTTCAGGATCGTCTCGGCGTGCCCGGTGAGCTCCTCGAGCGTCTGGTAGGACGTCGAGGGATGCACCACCTGCAGGATCTCCACCTTGTCGAACTGATGGTTGCGGATCATGCCGCGCGTGTCCTTGCCCGCCGAGCCGGCCTCCGAGCGAAAGCAGGGGGAGTGGCAGACGAACCTGAGCGGCAGATTTTTCGGCTCGAGAATTTCTTCGCGCACGAAGTTCGTGACCGGGTATTCGGCCGTCGGGATGAGATAGAGATCGCGGCCCTCGACCTTGAAGAGATCGTCCTTGAACTTGGACAGGCTCGAGACGCCGTCGGCGCACTCGGCGCTTACCATGTACGGCGCATACACCTCGGTGTAGCCGTGCTCCCGGGTGTGCGTGTCGAGCATGAACTGCGCGAGCGCGCGGTGGAGCCTGGCGACGCCGCCGCGCATCACGACGAAGCGGCTGCCGGCCACCTTCGCGCCGGTGGCGAAGTCGATTCCGCCGAGGCGCTCGCCGATGTCGACATGATCCTTCACCGCGAAATCGAACTTGCGCGGTCCGCCCCAGCGGCGCTCCTCGCGGTTATCGTCGGACGAGCCGCCGAGCGGCACCGATTCGTGCGGAATGTTCGGTACGCGCCTCAGGAATTCTTCGATTCTCTCCTGCAGCGCGGCGAGCTCGCGCTCCGACGATTCCAGCGAAGCCTTGAACTGTTCCCCCTGGGCCATAAGATCCTTGGCATCCTGTCCCTTCGCCTTGGCCTGGCCGATTTCCTTCGCAATCCGGTTGCGCGATGCCTGCGCCTGCTCGACGGCGCTCTGGAGCTGCTTCCGCGTGCTTTCCAGTTCCTGGAACCTGCCGAGATCGAATGCGGCGGGGCCGCGCGTCGCCAGGCGCTTCGCCACGCCTTCGGCATCTTTCCTGAGCGTCTGGATGTCGATCATTTGCGGCTTTTCAGCTGTTCGAGCCTCTCGCGGATCTTCGCCTCCAGCCCGCGGTCGGTGGGCCGGTACCACTGCGTCGCCTGCATGCCCTCGGGAAAATAGTTCTCGCCGGCGGCGTAGGCGTCTTCCTCGTCATGCGCGTAGCGGTAGCCCTTGCCGTAGCCCAGGTCCTTCATGAGGCGCGTCGGTGCGTTGCGCAGGTGCATGGGCACCGGCCGGGTCTGATCCTTCGAGACGAACGCGCGGGCCGCATTATAGGCGTCGTACACGGCGTTCGATTTGGGCGCGGCGCACAGGTAGAGCACCGCCTCGGCGATGGCGAGCTCGCCCTCCGGCGTGCCCAGGCGCTCGTAGGTCTCGCACGCGTCGAGCGCGATCCTTAGGCCGCGCGGGTCGGCGAGGCCGATATCCTCCACCGCCATGCGCACGACCCGGCGGCCGATGTAGAGCGGCTCGGCACCCCCGTCGAGCATGCGCACCATCCAGTAAAGCGCCGCATCCGGATCCGAGCCGCGCACGCTCTTGTGGAGCGCCGAGATCTGATCGTAGAACTGCTCCCCGCCCTTGTCGAAGCGGCGCAGGTTTTGCGCCAGCACGCGTTCGACGAGCTCGCCTTTGATGATTCCATCGTTTGTCGAATTCTTCAGGATTTCGACTGCGTTGAGCAGCCTGCGCGCGTCGCCGTCGGCGAAGCCGATCAGCCGTGCTTTCGCTTCCTCGTCTGTTTCGAGGCCGCTGCGCTCCAGCAGGATTCGAAGGTCCGGGTCTTCCAACGGCTGGAGAACGTAAACCGACGCCCGGGAAAGCAAGGCGCTGTTCACCTCGAACGAAGGATTCTCGGTGGTCGCGCCGACGAAGGTGATGAGCCCGCGCTCGACATACGGCAGGAAGGCATCCTGCTGCGCCTTGTTGAAGCGGTGCACCTCGTCGACGAAGAGGATGGTGTGGCGCCCCGAGCGCCCGAGCTCGGCCTCGGCCGCCTGCATCGCCTCGCGGATGTCCTTCACGCCGGAGAACACCGCCGACAGCGCGACGAACTCGGCGTCGAAGGCCTTCGCCATCAGCCGGGCGATGGTGGTCTTGCCCGAGCCGGGCGGTCCCCACAGGATCATCGAGTGCGGCTTGCCCGACTCGAACGCGAGCCGCAGCGGCTTGCCTGGCCCGAGCAGATGCCGCTGCCCCACGACGTCGTCGATCGACTTCGGACGCAGCGCCTCGGCGAGCGGCGCCACTGGCTGCGCCCCGCCGAAAAGATCGTTCATTTTTCGCCTAGGACGTCGGCGCCCTTGGGGGGCTCGAAGCGGAAATCGCCGGGATCGGTCTTCGGGTTGCGCTGCAGGTTGAGGAAGCGAAGGCGGGTGGTCTGGCCGAAATTGTCTACCAGCTCCATCGCCTCGATGCCGGTGGCCGAAAATCCCATGCGGATGCGGTCGAATCCGGCTTCCGGATCGCGCGGCTTCGCCTCCAGCCACTCCAGCTTGTCGCGCGCGCCGGCCTCGGAGAGCTCGAACGCCTTCTCGACGTCGCTCGACCCCGCGAGGAGCGCCGCGGGCGTGGAGCCGAGCGCCTTCGACATCCTGCGCACGGTGACCTGATTGAGGTCGCGGTCGTGGATCCACACGCGCTCGCCGTCGCCGACGATCACCTGATCGACCGGCTTCGCATAGGTCCAGCGGAAGCGGCCCGGCCGCTGAAAGACGAAGCTGCCCTTGGATTCCTGGAGGAGCTTGTTCTGGCGGCCGTAGACTTTCTGCTCGAAATCGGCGCGCGCCGACTGGGTGCTCTTGAGGAAGCTCCTGAAGCGCTCGACGGCCTCGGCGTGCGCCAAGCCCGTGAACGCGCAGAGCAAAAGGGCGAGGACGGGGTACCGCATGCGGCGAGGTTACTCCGCTTTCGCGGGGACCAACACCTCGCGGTTGCCGTTGGACTGCATCGCTGAGACCATGCCGGCGCGCTCCATGTCCTCGATCAGGCGCGCGGCGCGGTTGTAGCCGATCCTGAGATGGCGCTGCACCAGCGAAATCGACGGCCGGCGGGTGCGGACCACGATCTCGACCGCCTGGTCGTACAAGGGATCCTTCTCGCCCGTCGGTTCTCCGGAAGAATTTCCTGCAGATTCCTCCGCGGACACCGGCTCGAGCACTTCTCCAAGGTATTCAGGCTTCGCCAGGCTTCTCAGATGCTCGACCACCTTGTGCACTTCGTGGTCGGCCACGAAGGCGCCGTGCACGCGCTGCGGCAGGCCGGCGCCGGGCGGCAGGTACAGCATGTCGCCGGAGCCAAGCAGCGCTTCCGCTCCGGACTGGTCCAGGATGGTTCGGGAATCGACCTTGGACGACACCTGGAACGCGATGCGCGTGGGAATGTTCGCCTTGATGAGGCCGGTGATCACGTCCACCGAAGGCCGCTGCGTGGCGAGGATGAGATGGATGCCGGCGGCGCGCGCCTTCTGCGCGAGGCGGGCAATCAGCTCCTCGACCTTCTTCCCGACCACCATCATGAGGTCCGCGAGCTCGTCGATCACGAGCACCAGGTGGGGCATTGGCGCGAGCGGCTGCGGCTCGGCGGATTCCAGCAGGAACGGATTCTCGAGCTTGCGGCCCTGCTTTTCCGCCTCGGCGATCTTGTGGTTGAAGCCGGACAGGTTGCGCACGCCGAGCCAGTTCATCAGCTTGTAGCGGCGGTCCATCTCGGCCACGCACCACGCAAGCGCGTTGGTCGCCTGCTTCATGTCGGTGACGACCGGGGCGAGAAGATGCGGAATGTCCTGGTAGACCGAAAGCTCGAGCATCTTCGGGTCGATGAAGATCAGGCGCACCTGCGGCAGCTCCGCTTTGTAGAGCAGCGACAGGATCATCGCGTTCAGCGCGACCGACTTGCCCGAGCCGGTGGTCCCGGCGACCAGGAGATGCGGCATGCGCCCGAGGTCCGCCACCACCGGGTTCCCCGCGATGTCCTTGCCGAGGGCGAGTGCGAGCGGCGAATGCAGGGCATGGTAGGCCTCCGAGCCGAGAATCTCGGACAGGCGCACCGTCTGTCGATGGGGATTGGGAATCTCGAGGCCCATGCACGACTTGCCGGGGATGGTCTCGACCACCCGGATGGAGACCACCGACAGGGCGCGCGCCAGGTCCTTCACCAGGTTGACGATCTGGCTTCCCTTGACGCCGACGGCCGGCTCGACCTCGTAGCGCGTGATGACCGGGCCGGGATAGGCGGCGAGCACCTTGACCGCGACGCCGAAGTCGGAGAGCTTCTTTTCGATCAGGCGGGAGGTGAATTCCAGGGTCTCGGCGCCCACCTCGGCGCCCTCGCGCCGCGCCTCGTCGAGGAGCTTCAGCGGCGGCAGCGGCGTGTCGGGCAGCTCCTCGAAAAGCGGCGCCTGCTTTTCCTTCTGCACCCGCTCGGATTTCTTGATCTCGACGATCGCGGGCTCGATGCGCAGAGGCGGATGCTCCTCTTCCCGGCGCTTCTCGGTCTGCACCACCAGGCTGCGCTCCTCGCGCGCCAGCACACCTAGCTTGCGATCGCGATAGCGGTCCCAGGCGTCGAGGGCAAGCGCATAGCCCCGCTCCAGGCCGTGGCCGACGCGCTCGGACAGCGCGAGCCAGGACAATCCGGTGAATAGGCTGAACCCCACCGCGGCGAGCGTGAGGAGAAGGAGCGTCGCGCCGGTGAACCCGAGACCCGCCGCGAGCACCCTGCCGCCCGCGGTCCCCGCGAGCCCGCCGGGGACGAAGGGAAGCTCCGCGCCGAGGCTGTGGAATCGCAAGGCCTCGAGTGCGGCGCTCGAGACCAGCAGCAGCATGAAGCCGGCGAAAGCGATCGCGAGCGGGCGCCGGTCGACGAGGCGGCGTCCGTCGAGCCCGCGATAGCCCCATACCACCAGGTACAGGCACAGCGCGGCCCACCAGTAGGCCGAGACGCCGAAGAGATAGAGCAGGAAATCCGCGACCACAGCGCCGACCAGCCCGCCGGCGTTGCGCACGGAGGCGTCGGTCGCGCTATGCGACCAGCCGGGATCGGCGCGGTGGAAAGTCGAAAAGACGAGCAGCAGGTACACCGCGAGAGCGACCAACGCCAGCCACTTCGCTTCGCGCACCAGGCCGGCGAGCTTTGCGGGGAGGGGGGCTGCTGTTTTTTCTGCTACGCCCATCGCGCGCGGGGAATTCTACCCCACGCGCATGCCGGATGCGGGACCGGCTGTCGCTAAAGGACGACGCTTTATTCGGGAAGAACGATCGAGTCGCGCAGCACGATGTTGGAGCCGCGCATCTCGATGTAGCCGCCCATCTGCAGATCCTTCATGACGCGGCTGACCATCTCTCTCGAGGCGCCGATCATCTTGGCGATGTCCTGCTTGGGCAGGCGCTTGGTGACGATCTTTTCGCCGTCGACGTTCTCCGACATGTCGAGGAGCAGCCTCGCCACGCGGCCATAGACGTCGAGCAGCGCGAGGCTGCCGATCTTGCGGTCGGCCTCGCGCAGGCGCCGCACCAGGCCGCGCATCACCGCCATCGCCATGTCGAAGTTCTCCGCCAGGCATTTCTTGAAGTCGCGCTTGGCGATGTAGAGGAGCTCGCAGGGCTCGATCGCCACCACGGTGGCCGAGCGCGGCTCGTCGTCGATGAGGCCCATTTCGCCGAAGAACTCGCCCGGGCCGAGGATGGTCAGGATCACTTCCTTGCCCTCGGCGTCGCTCATCATCACCTTGAGCCGGCCCGAAAGGATGATGTAGAGCGAGTCGGTCGGATCGCCGCCGGTCATCACGGTGGTCGAGCGCGACACGCTCTTGCGGGCCACCATGCTGGTCAGAGTGCGGAGCGCGTCTTCGGGGAAGCTCGAGAACAGCGGGACTGCCTTCAGGACCGCTGTGGAGACTGTTGTTGTCATAGCCACGTTTTTTTCCTCCCTTTGCGCGATTATGGTAGCAGAACTGCCTCGGCGGTTCCGGGCTGTTGCGCAGCCGCGTCACCTATAATCGGCCACTCATCCAGAAATTTCCGCCACTCATCCGGAATTGACGTTTCGCGAATGCCTACGCGCCACGCCCGCCTGCTGATCCTAGGCTCTGGCCCGGCCGGCTACACCGCCGCCGTGTACGCCGCGCGCGCCAACCTGCGCCCGGTCCTGCTCACCGGCATCGCGCAGGGCGGCCAGCTCATGACGACGACCGACGTCGACAACTGGCCGGCCGACGCGGACGGCGTGCAGGGCCCGGACCTGATGCAGCGCTTCCAGAAGCACGCCGAGCGCTTCGAGACCGAAGTCATCAACGACCACATCCACAAGGTACACCTCGAGCGCCGGCCGTTCCTCCTCGAGGGCGACGCCGGCCACTACACCTGCGATGCGCTCGTGATCGCCACCGGCGCCACGGCGAAATACCTCGGGCTGCCGTCGGAGCAGAAATTCATGGGACGCGGCGTGTCCGCCTGCGCCACCTGCGACGGCTTCTTCTACAAGGGGGAGGACGTGGTGGTGGTCGGCGGCGGCAACACGGCGGTGGAGGAAACGCTCTACCTCGCGAACATCTGCCGCAGCGTGGCGCTGGTCCACCGGCGCGACAAGTTCCGCGCCGAGAAGATCATGGTCGACAAGCTCATGCAGCGGGTGAAGGACCGCAAGGTGAGGCTCGTGCTCGACGCCGCGGTGGACGACGTGCTGGGCGACGCCACCGGGGTCACCGGCGTGCGCGTGCGCAAGCTCAAGTCCGGCGAGCTCGAGAATATCGCCGCCAAGGGATTCTTC
>JBJMWH010000142.1:0-4824 GCA_045810245.1 Burkholderiales bacterium
GCTCGAGCTGAAGCTCCTGGTCGAGCAGATCCGCGAGCAGGTGCAGAACATAGAATGAGCCCCAAAGGAAGTGACCCGCAAAGGCAGGAAGTGACCCGCAAGGGCAGCCTCTTCGTCGTGACCGCGCCCTCGGGCGCGGGCAAGACCTCGCTCACCCGGGCGCTCCTCCAGGCCACCCCGGGACTCAGGCTCTCGACCTCCTACACCACCCGGGCGCCGCGGCCCGGCGAGCAGAACGGGCGCGAGTACCACTTCGTCGACGAGCCGACGTTCCTCGCGATGCGCGACGGCGGCGAGTTCCTGGAGAACGCGCTGGTGCACGGCAACCGCTATGGCACGTCGAAAAAGGTCATCGCCGAAACCCTCGAGCGCGGGCAGGACCTCGTGCTCGAGATCGATTGGCAGGGCGCGGCGCAGGTGCGCAGGCTCTATCCCGAGTGCGTCGGCATTTTCATCCTGCCGCCGTCGCTCGAGGAGCTCGAGCGGCGCCTGCGGGCGCGCGGCCAGGACTCCGCTGACGTCATCGCGAGCCGGCTCGCCAACGCACAAGCCGAAATGGCGCACGCCAACGAGTTCGAATATCGTATAATTAACAAAGACTTCGATACCGCCAAGGCCGAGCTCGAGCGCATCGTGCGCGAGCGCCGGCGCAACCGCTGAATTTCCGGAAAGGTTACATGGCTCGAATCACCGTCGACGATTGCCTCAAGCGCATCAGCAACCGCTTCCACCTCACCCTCGCCGCGACCTACCGTGCGCGCCAGCTCAGCGCCGGCGCCTCGCCCATGGTCGAGCCCAACCGCGACAAGGCTACGGTCATCGCCTTGCGCGAGATCGCATCGGGAAAAGTTGGCACCGAGGTGCTGAAGAAAAACCCCACGCCGTCCGCATCTACCCTCTGACGTCGGACCTGTAACAAGCATCCGGGGTCAGGTAATCTGACCCCATGGCGGCGGCCGTCGTCCCGAATCTCGAGCAGGGCCGCTTCGGCTACCTCAAGCCGAAGGACGTCGCGCGCCTCGCCGAGGCCTACCGGTTTTCCGAAGCCGCCCACGCCGGGCAGACCCGCCAGTCGGGCGACCCGTATATCTCGCATCCGCTCGCCGTGGCCGAGATCCTCGCCGACTGGCATCTCGACGGCCAGACGCTGATCGCGGCGCTGCTGCACGACGTGACCGAGGACACCTCGGTCACCAAGGACGAGATCTCCGACACCTTCGGCAAGCCGGTGGCCGAACTGGTCGACGGGGTGTCCAAGCTCGACAAGATCGAGTTCCAGTCGGCCGAGGTGGCCCAGGCCGAGAACTTCCGCAAGATGCTGCTCGCGATGGCGCGCGACGTGCGCATCATCCTGATCAAGCTCGCCGACCGGCTGCACAACATGCGCACGCTTGGCGCCGTCCCTCCCGCGAAGCGCAGAAGGGTGGCCCGGGAAACCATGGAGATCTACGCGCCGATCGCCTTGCGCCTGGGCCTCAATACGCTCTACCACGAGCTGCAGGAGCTCGCGTTCTCGCACCTGCACCCGGTGCGCTACCAGGTGCTCGCGAAGGCGACCAAGGCGGCGCGCGGCAACCGCCGCGAGATGATCGGCCGCACGCTCGAGGCGGTGAAGAAGAAGCTCGGCGAGAGCGGTATCGACGCGGTGGTGCAGGGGCGGGAGAAGCACGTCTACTCGACCTACCGCAAGATGATCGACAAGCACCTGTCGTTCTCCGAGGTGCACGACATCTTCGGCATCCGCGTCATCGTGAAGGACGTACCTTCGTGCTACCTCGCGCTCGGAGCGCTGCACGCGCTTTACAAGCCGATTCCGGGCAAGTTCAAGGACTACATCGCCATCCCGAAGGCGAACGGCTACCAGTCGATCCATACCGATCTCATCGGGCCCCACGGCGTGCCGGTCGAGGTCCAGATGCGCACCGAGCAGATGCATCGCCTCGCCGAGTCGGGCGTCGCTTCGCATTGGATGTACAAGGACGATTCCGACCGGCTCTCCGAGCTGCAGAAGCAGACCCACCAGTGGCTGCAGTCGCTGCTCGAGATCCAGCACCAGTCGGGCGATCCGCAGGAGTTCCTCGAGCATGTCAAGGTCGACCTCTTCCCCGACGAGGTCTATGTATTTACGCCCAAAGGCAAGATCCTGTCGCTGCCCCGGGGCGCGACCGCGGTCGATTTCGCCTACGCCGTGCACACCGACATCGGCAACCGCTGCGTGGCGGCCAAGGTGAACGGGGAGCTCGTCCCGCTGCGCACCGACCTGCGTAACGGCGATCGGGTCGAGATCATCACCGCGAGCCATGCCAAGCCCAACCCCGGCTGGCTCCAGTACGTGCGCACCGGCAAGGCACGCTCGAACATCCGCCACTTTCTGAAGACGATGCAGTACGAGGAATCGGCGAACCTGGGCGAGCGCCTGCTCGAGCAAGCGCTGAAAGCCCTGAAGAGCGCGGTCGCGGAGATCGACGACGCGGGCTGGGACCGCGCGCTGCGCGACTCGGGTGCACGCTCTCGCGGCGAGCTGCTCGCCGACATCGGCCTCGGCAAGCGCCTGCCGGCGGTCGTCGCACGCCGGCTCCTCAAGCGCAGCGATTCGAAGGAGGAGCTGAAGAGTGCCGGCAGCGTCACCATCCGCGGCACCGAGGGCATGGCGGTGCAGCTCGCCTCGTGCTGCCGCCCGATCCCGGGCGACGCTATCGTGGGCTCCATGAAGAAGGGGCAGGGCCTGGTGGTGCACGCCTCCGAATGCACCGTAATCGAGCGCTCGCGCAAAAAGGAGCCCGAGCAGTGGATCGACGTTGAATGGGACCCCCGCACCAGCCGCCTTTTTCAGGCGGCCATCAACGTCACGGTGGAAAATCAACGCGGAGTTCTGGCCAAGGTGGCCTCCGCGATCGCCTCCGCCGCCTCGAACATCGACGCGATCAGCATGGACGAGGATCGGGCACTCTTTACAACCATGCACCTCGTCCTCGAAGTGGCGAACCGGCAACACCTCGCGCGGGTGCTGCGCGCGCTGCGGCGTGTCCCCGACGTCAAGAAGATTTCCAGGATGCGAGAGTAAGCGGGGGTTTTTGTTGGCTTTTTATCCGACGCCGGCGCGCCTCCTCCGGTTTTGGTGTAACCTGAGATGGACGGTCAGAACTGAACCCAGGGAGCGGAGCATGAGCGGTGCGCGGGCGTGCGTCAGCGTCATCGATGACGACGCGCTGGTCTTGAAGTCGCTCGATCGCCTGCTGCAATCGCGCGGGTTCGAGGTGCACACCTATTCCTCGCCGCATGCCTTCCTTGAGCAGCGCGATGCCGACACCCCCGGCTGCATCGTGATGGATCTCTCCATGCCCGGCCTGAACGGCCTCCAGCTGCAACAGGCGCTCGCGCACGCGGCCGACCGCCGGCCGGTCGTGTTCATCAGCGGCCGCGGCAACGTCGAGGCGAGCGTGCGGGCGATGAAGGCCGGCGCGGTCGATTTCCTCACCAAGCCATTCGACGAGGCCGACCTCGTCGCGGCGGTGCGCGCCGCGTTGGAGAAGGACCGCGCCTCGCGCCTCGGCCTGGCCGAGCGGGCGTCGATCAACCTGCGCCTCGCCACGCTGACGCCGCGCGAGCGCGACGTCTTGAGCCGCGTCGTAACGGGCAAGCTGAACAAGCAGATTGCAGCCGAGCTCGGCACCGCTGAAAAAACGGTCAAGGTGCACCGCGCGCGAATGATGCGGAAAATGCAGTTCGACTCGCTCGCCGAGCTGGTGCGCGCATGGACAGTCAACCAGCCTCCTCCGCCCGCGCCTCCGCAGATCTGACGCCATGGGGCTGGGGCTCCGGCCTGATCGGGGCCTGGGCCGCCCCCGCGCTGCTTGTAGCCGCCGGCTACTACGTCGCCGCGCGCATCGGCTTTGCCTTTACCCTCCAGCCGTATCCGATCTCGACGCTGTGGCCGCCCAATGCGCTGCTCCTCGCCGCGTTGCTCCTTGCACCCACGCGCGCGTGGTGGTGGCTCATCGCGGCTACCCTGCCCGCCCACCTCCTGGTCGAGCTGCAGAGCGGGGTGCCGATGGCGATGGCGCTCGGCTGGTACGTCAGCAATTGCAGCGAGGCGCTGATCGGCGCGGGGCTTGCACGCGCGTTCGTGCCGTGGCCGCTGCGGCTGGATTCGCTGCGCAGCGCCGGCATCTTCCTCTTTTGCGGCGCGCTCGCCGGGCCACTGGTTTCGTCTTTTCTTGACGCGGCCCTCGTAAGCCTCGTCGGCTGGGGCGAGCGCAGCTACTGGGACCTCGTGGTCACGCGCATCTTCTCGAACACCCTCGCCGCGCTCACCGTCGCGCCGCTCATCCTCACATGGGCTTCGGTCGATGTGCCGGGACTGCGCCGGGCACCGCCGGTGCGTCAAGCGGAAGCCGCGGCGCTGTTCCTGGGCCTGCTCGCGATCTGCATCGTGGTTTTCGACCTGCATCAATTTGAAAGCCATATCGCGCCGGCGCTGTTCTACGCGCCACTACCCTTCCTGGTATGGGCCGCCTTGCGCTTCGGACCCGCCGGCACCGCGAGCGCAATCGCGGTGATGGTGGTGGCGACGATCTTCGGCACGGTCAGCGGCCTGGGCCCATTCGCCGGCAGCACACCGCAGGAGACGGCGCGCGAAATGCAGCTCTTCCTGAGCGCGGTGGCCGTGCCGATGCTGCTTCTCGCCGCGGTGCTTGACGAGCGCGGCCGGGTCCAGCTCGACGCGCGCGAGCAGCGCCTGCAGCTCACCCACCTCTCACGCGTCGCGATGCTTGGAGAGCTCTCCGGCGGCATCGCGCACGAGCTCAACCAGCCGCTCACCGC
>JBJMWH010000143.1:0-2946 GCA_045810245.1 Burkholderiales bacterium
CAGGCGTTCAAGATCGGCGGCAAGTTCAAGTTCTGGGGCGGTCTCACGCTCGAGGCGGTGGGCGGCGGCCCGGGCCTGATCGAGTCGGAGACGCAGCTCGCGAAGAAAGCCGGCATCGAGATCTGGTACGGCGCGCGCGCCTTCGAGCTCATCGCCGACGACGACGGCGTGCACGGTGTGCGGGTGAAGCACCAGCGCAAGACGAAGGAGGTGCGCAGCCAGGCGGTGGTGCTCGCCGCGGGCGGCTTCCAGGCCAACACCGAGTGGCGCACGCGCTACATGGGCCCGGGGTGGGAGCTCGCCAAGGTGCGCGGCACGCGCTTCAACACCGGCGATGCGATCCGCATGGCGCTCGACATCGGCGCCGCAGCGCACGGCAACTGGTCGGGCTGCCACGCCGTGGCGTGGGACCGCAATGCGCCGGAAACCGGCGACCTCGCGGTCGGCGACGGCTTCCAGAAGCACTCTTATCCGTGGGGCGTGTACCTCAATGCCGAAGGCAAGCGCTTCGTCGACGAGGGCGCCGACTTTCGCAACTACACCTACGCCAAGTACGGCCGCGTGATCCTGCAGCAGCCGAAGCAGTTCGCCTGGCAGATCTTCGACGCCAAGGTGAAGGCGCAGCTGCGCGACGAGTACCGCATCAAGCAGGTGACGAAGCGCACCGCTTCCACTTTGGAAGAACTCGTGGAAAAGCTCGACGACGTCGATTCCAAAGCGGCGCTGGAGGAGATCAAGCGCTACAACGCCGCGGTGCGCCAGGACATCGCGTTCAATCCGAACGTCAAGGACGGCCGGCGCACCGAAGGCCTGCCGGTTCCAAAGTCAAACTGGGCGAACACGATCGACCAGCCGCCGTTCGAAGCCTACGCGGTCACCTGCGGCATCACGTTCACCTTCGGCGGGCTGAAGATCAACAACCACGCCCAGGTGATGAGCTCGGACGGCCCGCCGATCCACGGGCTGTACGCGGCGGGCGAGCTCGTGGGCGGGATCTTCTGGTTCAACTATCCGGGCGGCAGCGGCCTCACCAACGGCTCGGTGTTCGGCCGCATCGCCGGGGAGAACGCGGGCAAAGCAGCTTCTAAAGCCTAGGTGGTCCGACCTGGATGCGCAGGGCGACCTTGTCCGCGTCGTGCGTCAGGTTCACCGGCGCGCCCGGAACGAGCTGCTTGGGCGTGCCGGGAACGAGCGCGGAGATCGACGCGTTCTCGGGCACCGTGATCTTCTGCGTGCCGCCTTCGTAGGTCATCATCAGCTCGCGACCGCTGGTCGCCTGCACCATCGCATCCACCGTAGCGTTCGTCATGGTCTGGTCGTCGCGACCGTCGAAAGGCCGGTGGCCGGGATTGAGCGGCTTCGGAAAGCGGCGCACTTCGTAGGCGGTGAGCTGACCGCCCGGCCCCTTCCTCGACGTGACGCCCAGGAAGTCGCCGGGCTTGATGTCGGCGAGCGTGATCGGCTGCGTGAAAACGATCTCCGTTTTCTCGCCGACCAGCACTTTTGTCTTGCCATCGATTAAAAGGGACTTGCCATCGAAGCCGCTGATCGTGCCGCGCACGCGCGTGGGCTGCGCCTGCGCGGCCGCGCAGCTCAGCGCCAGGGACAGCACCAGAAGAAAGCGCATGTCGGCGCCTGGCTCAGTGCTCGGGCTTGACGCCGCCCTTGCTCACCTGGACGCGGTTCGTGACCAGCTTGCCGTCGCCCTCGACGCGCGCGTTGGTCCAGATGGTCTCGCCTTTCTTGAGCGCCGAGCGGTCGCCGTTGTCGAAGCCGATGATCGGCGTGCCGCTGGGCACCGTGATCTTCTGCTCGCCGTCCTTGTACTTGAGCGTGATCTCGTTGCCGCCGGAGGCCGCCACCGCGGCCTGCAGGTTGGCGTTGGTCATCTTCGAGCCCGGCATCAGGTCCCAGTCCATGTGGCCCGACGGCGCGGTTGGCGGAATCAGGTGCACTTCCTTGGCGATCTGCTTGCCGCCCTGCGCCACCGAGGTCACGCCCACATACGTGCCCGGCTTGATGTCGGCGAGGGAGAGCTTCTTGGCGACCGCGATCTGCGCGTCGGGCGTGAGCTGGAGCTTCAGGTCCTTGCCCTCGCGCGACTTCACCGACAGGACATCGCCGTCGAGCGAGGAAATGGTGCCGCGCACGCGCATGTTGCTTTGCGCAAGCAGCGCCGCGCTCGACAGCATCAATGCCAGAAACAGGAGCTTTCTCATCGGTAGGCCTCCTTGTGTGGACTAGGTTAACACCCTTATGCTTCGCGGCATTCCAATGTTGAACCCGTTCCAGGAAATCAGGAAGAGCGAGGCCCGCCGCTTCACCGCGCTGCCCGCGAAATTCCGCAACAAGCGGCGCACCGCGTGGTCGGATCCCAACCGCGCCGGCGCGCCGGTCGACAGCTTTCTCGAAGGCCCTTCGTTCGACCGCGACGGCAACCTCTGGTGCGTCGACATTCCGTTCGGCAGGATCTTCCGCATCGATCCCGGGGGTGAATGGGATCTCGCCGTGCAGTACGACGGCTGGCCGAACGGCCTGAAGATTCACCGCGTCGGGCGCATCTTCATCGCCGAGTACCGGCGCGGGCTCCTGGTGCTGGACCCGAAAAGCGGAAAAATCGAGCCGCGCCTCGAGACCGCGTTCAGCGAGGGCTTCAAAGGCCTGAACGACCTGCACTTCGCTGATAACGGCGACCTTTACTTCACCGACCAGGGGCAAAGCGGCATCGCCGATCCGACGGGCCGGGTATGGCGCCTGCGCTCCAACGGAGAACTTCAAAGGCTGGTGAGCAATGCGCCGTCTCCGAACGGCATCACGCTGAATACGAAAAACACGCAGGTCTACGTCGCCATCACGCGCGCGCAGCAGATCTGGCGGCTGCCGCTCATGGAAGGCGGCACGCCCTCCAAGACGGGAGTCGCGATCCAGCTTTCGGGCGGGCACGCC
>JBJMWH010000144.1:0-10740 GCA_045810245.1 Burkholderiales bacterium
CCGGGGCCCGGGCTCTTGCCGGACAATGCGCCACTTGCGCCCGGCGGGGAATCCCGCGCCGCCCAGGCCGCGCAGCCCCGCGTCCTCCATCGTCTTGACCACGGAGTCGACATCGCGCTTGCCGCCGATGCACTCGAGCCACGTCTTGTAGCCGCCCTGCGCGCGGTACTGCGCGTAGGTGATCGCCGATTCCGCCGGCGCCTCGGCGCAGCGGCCGATGCAGGGTGCCGCGAGCACGCGAACGTTCGGTCCGACGAGCCCGGGCAGCTTGTCGAGCAACTGCTGGGCGCCGGCCATCTGGCACGACAGCGTCTCGCACACGCGCACGGTGATCGGCGGCGGCGGCGTTTCATCGGTGTCGACGACGTCGAAATGGTGATAGAACGTCGCGACCTCGTACACCTCGGTCTGCGACAGCCGCATCTCCTGCGCGAGCGCCGCAAGGTGCGCGGCCGAAAGATGACCGTAGCGGTCGTTGATCTTGTGCAAGTGCTCGATCAGCAGGTCGCGGCGCCGCGGCTCGTCGCCGAGCAGCGCAAGCACTTCCTCCACCGCAACTGCGTCGACCGGCCGCCCCTTCGGATGCGGCCGTACGTTTCCTTTGCCTTTCATCTGGGACGTATTATCGGCCCTCGGCAAAGGCTTGATTCTTGACTGCGGTCAAGCGTTTAGCCGACCATCGAGTAGACTGCCGGGCATGAATTACAAGCCTCTCGGGCGCACCGGCGTCCAGGTCTCCGAGCTCTGCTACGGCTGCATGTCGTTCGGCGGCGATGCTGACGAGGCAACGTCGGCGCGGATGTATCGCGCCTGCCGCGATGCAGGCATCAATTTTTTCGATACGGCCGACCAGTACAACAAGGGCCGCTCGGAAGAGATCCTGGGCGAGCTCGCGAGGGGTCAGCGCGAACAGCTGGTGATCGCGACCAAGTCATTCAATCCAACCGGGGAAGACATCAACGCGCGCGGCAATTCGCGGCGCCACATCGCGCGCGCGGTCGAAACAAGCCTCAAGCGCCTGCAAACCGACCGCGTCGAGATCCTGTACCTGCACCAGCAGGACCCGCTCACGCCGCTCGAGGAATCGATACGGGCACTGGAAGACCTGGTGCGCGCCGGCAAGGTGCTCTATCCGGCGCTCAGCAACCATGCCGCCTGGCAGACGCAGCTCGCGCTCGGCCTGCAGGAGCGGCAGGGCTGGGCGCGCCTCCAGGCGATCCAGCCGATGTACAACCTGGTGAAGCGCCAGGCCGAGGTCGAGATCCTGCCGATGGCGGCTGCGAACACGGTAGCGGTCGTGCCTTACAGCCCGGCCGCTGCGGGCCTGCTCTCGGGGAAATACCTCGAGAAGCAGAGCGGCCGCCTCGTCACGAACAAGATGTACGAGGCACGCTACGGCGAGCCCTGGATGCACGAGGTGGCGGCGAAATTCGTCGTCTTCTGTCGGCAACGCGGACTGCATCCGGTGAGCGCCGCCGTCGCCTGGGTCGCGACGCATCCCGCCGTGACCGCGCCAATCATCGGCGCGCGAAGCCTCGAGCAACTCCAGGCGTCGCTCGACTCGGTGAAAATCGAGATGAGTCCAGCGCTGCGCGCGGAGATCGCGGCGCTTTCGCGCACGCCGCCGCCCGCCACCGACCGCAGCGAAGAGCAGAAGAAGTGAGGCGATAGTCTAGAAAGGTTCCTTCCAGGGCCGCAGATCCACCTCGTGGGTCCACGCGCTGCGCGGCTGGTTGTGGATCTGCCAATACGTCTCGGCGATCGCTTCCGGCTGCAGCGCGCCGTCCGCGCCCAGCCTGTCCATCCGGTCGCGGTGGTCGCGCCACATGCGCTCGCTTGCGATCGCGCCGTCGATCAGCACCGTGGCGACATGGATCCCTTTCGGACCGAGCTCGCGCGCCATGCTTTGCGCCATGAACCTCAGGCCGCCCTTGGCGGCGGCGAATGCGGCGAAATGCGCCCGCCCGCGCGTGCTGCCCGATGCGCCGGTAAATATGACACTGCCTCGAGCGCGCGGCAGCATGGCACGGGCGGCTTCGCGCCCGACCAGAAACCCGCTGAGACAGCTCTGGCGCCAGACGTTCTCGAAGTCGGCCGCGGAGAGCTCGGCGAACGGCCCCTGCACGCGTGTCGCGGCGATAAACGCGACCGCCTCGATCGGCCCCAGCTTCGTCTCGACGCGGTTGAAGAGGCTCGCGACGTCGCCTTCGCTGGCCAGATCTGCGGGAAAGGCAGACGCGCCGATTTCGCGGGCAAGACCGGAAAGACGCTCCTCGTTGCGCGCCGCGAGCGCCACCGCGTAGCCCTCGCGCGCGAAGCGCGTGGCTACCGCCTTCCCCAGTCCCGGGCCTGCGCCCGCGACTAGCAGGGTCTTGGTCATGAGTGCGGTAATGTATATGCATGTGCCGCGCGCTGCTCTACCTCGGCGAACCCGTGCTGCTCGACAACCTGCTGTTTCAGCCCGACTCGGCGCTGGTGCGGCAAAGCTACATGCCAAAGATGCTGAACATGCTCAACCTCGCCGGGTTCGGGCTGCGCGCCTGGGACCCGGGCTCGCACCAGCCCGAGAAGCCGTTTTTCTACGGCTCGCCGTCGCTTCCGGTGTTCGATCGCAATCTCAAGAGCCTTGCCGAGAAGGTGCGCGGCGCCTGCGTGCTCGCGCATGTGCGAGGCGTCGCGTATTCCGCCGCGGTCGAGATCTCGCTGCAGAACGTGCACCCGTTCCAGTTCGACGGCGTGCCGTGGGCGCTCGCCCACAATGGCGATCTCGCCGGCATGGAAGCGCTCAAGCCGCGGCTTGTGCCGCACATCCATCCGCGCTTCCTCGCCGGCATCCGCGGCACCACCGACAGCGAATGGATTTACGCGCTCTTCATGTCGCAGCTCTCCGACCCGTGCGCCGCCGCCGCCGAGGACGAGGCGTTCGAGGCGCTCGGGCGTACGCTCGCGCTCCTGCGGCTCGCGCGCGCCGACGCCGGAGTGAGCCTGTCGTCCTCCGTGAACCTCTTCATCGCCAACGGCCGCCAGCTCATCGCGCTGCGCTACTGTTTCGACTTCGGCCGCTACGATACGGAAGCCCTCAAGCGCGACGGCGCGGAGCGCGTGCACGAAGCGAGCCTCAGCTTCCTCTCGCTCTGGTACACGCTCGGTCGCAACTACGCGCTGCACGGAAACGAGTGGAAGATGACCGGCGGCGCCGAGCGCGCCGAGTCCATCCTCGTCGCCTCCGAACCGCTCACGCGCGACACTTCGTCGTGGGTGGAGCTTCCGGAGTACGGCGCGCTGTTCGCGGAGATCCGGAACGGCCGTCCCTACGTTTCCGTAAGGCTTCTCGACTAGCTGTCGCCGAAAACGATCTGGCCGTGCAGCGCCTTCTCCAGCGCCTCGGCCTGGCCGCGCCTGGCGTTGAGCCGCGCATGGCTGATGAGGCGGATGAGCTGCGTATTGGTGCGCGCGAGCGCCTGCAGCAGGCTGCGGTGGATCGCGCGGCGCAGGCTGACCGAGGTTCCGGCCGTGCCTTCGTAGTGGGCGAGGAGCTGCGCCGCGCCGAGCTCCATGAGGCAAGCGGACTCGCGGATCCTCGCCGAGACCCAGTACGGCCGCCGCTCGAGCACCGCCAGGTAGCCCGCGATTTCACCCGGCCCGGCAATGGTGACGCGCCTTTCTGAAGCGCCCTCGGGTGCGGCGATCTCGAGCGCGCCGCGGATGACGAGGAAAGCCGCCCCGGCCGGCTCGCCGGCATTAAAGAGGGCAGCGCCCCGCGCCAGCTCGAACACCGCGCAGCCCTGCGCCAGCTCGTCGATCTCCCAGCGGTCGAAGCCCTCGAAGAACGCGAGCATCTGGAGAAACGGCCGCCAGTCGAAGGCGGGCGCGCTACGCTCATGCGGCTGCGGCCGCACGGCGGGCCGGTCCTCCGCGGCGCGATGCTCGCGCAGCCGCGCGTTGGCCGCGCGCAGCTTTTCCGCCAAAACCTGCGTCACCGCCTTCTGGATCTCGAGGGCGGCGCTGTCGCGGCCGGCGGCGATCGCCCGAAAGTCTTCGCGCTCGACAAACCAGCCTGCGACGTCGCTCTTCGCCACCACGCTCGCCATGCACACGGCGCGCTCCATCAGCGCCGTCTCGCCGAACATGGCGCCCGGGCCGAGCTCGGCCACGGTCAGCATGCCTCCGCCCGGAAGCGCGACCCGCGCGTGCACCTCCCCGGAGCGGATCACGAACGCGCCGCGCGCCGGCTCACCCTGCCGCAGGAGTTCCTCGCCCCTGCGAAACTCGACCTCCCGGGCTATGGGAAGCAGTTTGTCGTTCAATAACGTCAAGCGCGACGAGTGTACACTCGGCGCGCTGTGGGCTCCGCACCGCCGCTTCCTGCCGCGATCGATGCCAACCGCGTGCTCGGCGTAGTCGCCGCGGTGGCGCGCGAGGCCCGCCCGAACGTGGAGGCGTACGTCGCGCTCGACTCTTCGCTCGAGCGCGACCTCGGGCTCGACAGCCTCGCGCGCGTCGAGCTGGTGCTGCGGCTCGAGCGCGAATTCCACGCGAGCCTGCCCGAGCAGGCACTGGCCTCGAGCGAGACGCCGCGCGACCTGCTGCGCTTTCTCCTCGCTGCCGCGGGCGCGGCGCCGCATGCCGCCGAGCGCAGCGTCGCGAGCCTGGTGCAGGCCGAAGGCGTGCGGGCTCCCGCCGAGGCCCAGACGCTGATCGAGGCGCTCGAGTACCACGTCGAGCGCCAGCCCGATCGTCTCACCGTGTTCCTCTACGACGGCAAGACGGAGCACCGGATCAGCTACCGCGATCTGTGGAACGGCGCGACGCTCTACGCGGCGCGCCTCGCCGCGCAAGGCGTGGGCCCGGGGCAGACGGTGGCGATCATGCTGCCCACGTCCAGGGACTATCTCTTCTGCTTCTACGGAACGCTGCTTGCCGGCGCCATCCCGGTGCCGCTCTACCCGCCGGCGCGCCTGGCCACCATCGAGGATCACATGACGCGCCATGTGAGCGTGCTGAAAAGCGCCGGCGCCGCGGTGATGGTGACGATTCCGGAGGCAAAGCCGCTCGCCTGGCTGCTGCGTGCGCAGGTTGAATCGCTGCGTGCAGTGATGGTACCGGAGGATTTTTCCGGCGAGGCGCTCGGCTTCGCGCCGGTGCGCGGCCGCAGCGGCCACATCGCGTTTCTGCAGTACACCTCGGGAAGCACGGGTAATCCCAAAGGCGTGGTACTGACACACGCCAATCTCCTCGCCAACGTGCGCGCCATGATCAAGGGCGCGCGCGCCACCACCGAGGACGTGTTCGTGAGCTGGCTGCCCCTCTACCACGACATGGGGCTCATCGGCGGCTGCTTCGCCACCATGTATTGCGGCTTTCCCGTGGTGCTGATGTCGCCGCTCGCCTTCCTTTCCCGGCCGAGCGAGTGGCTGCGCGCCATTCACCGCCACCGCGGCACCATTTCAGGCGGGCCGAATTTCTCCTACGAGCTCTGCCTGCGCCGCATCCAGGACGAGGATCTCGCCGAGGTCGACCTCTCGTCGTGGCGCTTCGCGTTCAACGGCGCAGAGCCGGTGAGCCCCGAGACCATGACCGCGTTCCAGGACCGGTTCGCGAAATGGAAGCTGCGCAGGAACGTGCTTTCTCCGGTCTACGGCCTGGCCGAGTGCTCGGTCGGGCTCGCGTTCACGCCCCCCGGCCAGCCATGGAGGGTCGACTCGCTCGATCGCGGCGCGTTCTCGCGCGACGCCCGCGCGGTGCCGGCGCGCGCGGACGATCCGGCGCCGCTCAAGGTGGTCGGCTGCGGCTACGTGCTTCCGGGGCACGATCTGCGCGTGGTCGACGCCGCGGGCCTGGAGCTTCCCGACTGCAATGAAGGCCAGCTCCAGTTCCGCGGGCCGTCGGCGACGAGCGGCTATTACCGCAATCCCGAGGCGACCAAGGGCCTGTTCTCGGGAGAATGGGTGAACACCGGCGACCGCGCCTATATGTCGCACGGCATGGTGTTCATCACGGGCCGCGAGAAGGACGTCATCATCAAGGGCGGGCGCAACATCACGCCCTACGAGCTCGAGGAGGCGGTCGGCGACCTGCCGCGCATCCGGCGCGGCTGCGTGGCGGTGTTCGGCAGCGTCGACCGCGCGAGCGGCACCGAGCGCGTGATCGTGCTCGCCGAGACGCGCAGCCGCGACACCGCGCTCGACGAAGACCTGCGACACCGCATCAACGAGCTCGCGGTGTCGCTCATCGGCGGGCCGGTCGACGACATCGTGCTCGCGCCGCCGCACACCGTGCCCAAGACCTCCAGCGGCAAGATCCGCCGCGTTGCGGCGCGCGATTATTACGAGCGCGGGCCGAGCGCGGCGGCGGCGCGCTCGGTGTGGCTGCAGTTCATGCGCCTCGTCCTGGCCGGCGTCGGTCCGCAGCTGCGGCGCGGCGTGCGTGCCGCGCGGGGCGTGCTCTTCGCCCTGGCGGCTTGGCTCATATTCGGCGTGTCGCTCCTGCTCGTCTTCCTCGCCGCGCTGCTCGCCCCCGGCCGCATCACCTGGAACGTCGCGCAACGCTGCCTGCGCTTCTTCTTCCGCGTGTGCCGCATTCCGGTGGCGGTGCAGGGCCTCGAGAATCTGCCGGTATCGGGGCCGTACGTCCTCGCATCCAACCACACGAGCTACCTCGACGGCGCGGCGCTGGTGGCCGTGCTGCCCTGGCGCCGCTACGCGTTCGTGGCCAAACGCGAGCTCGCCGACAACTTCTTCAGCCGCGTGCTGGTGAGGGGGCTGGGCGCGGTGTTCGTCGAGCGCTTCGACGTGCAGCGCAGCGCCGAGCACGCCGACGCGCTGGTGCGGGCCGCCAGGGACGGCGCCTCGCTCATCGTGTTCCCCGAGGGCACGCTGATGCGCCACAGCGGCTTGCTGCCGTTTCGCGCCGGGGCGTTCCAGGTCGCGGCGCAGGCCCGCATCCCGGTGGTGCCGGTGTCGCTGCGGGGCGTGCGCTCGGTGCTGCGCGACGAGACCTGGTATCCGCGGCGCGCCCCGATCGCCGCGACCTTCGGGGCGCCGATCGCCCCGGACGGCGACGACTGGAACGCGGTGCTGCGGCTGCGCGACCGCGCGCGCGCCGAGATCCTGCAGCACTGCGGCGAGCCCGACCTCGACGCCTGAAAACGGTGACTGTCACCGTCTTAATTGGTGACTGTCACCATTTTTAGATCTTCAGAGTGCCCTCGATGCAGGTGACCGCGCGGCCGCCGATGCGCACGCCGTCGTCGTCCACGCGCACGTGCACGCGGCCGTCGCGCTTCATCTGCATGCCCTGGCGCGCGATGTAGCGCTCGCCGAAGCGCTTGAGCGAGTTGGTCTGCTTGAGATAGTGCGCAACCGCGAGGTTGCCGCTGCCACAGACCGGATCCTCGGGAATGCCGTGCGCCGGCGCGAACGAGCGCACATGCATCGCGGTCTGCTTCTCGCCAGAGGGCGCGAACACGGTGATGCCGGTCGCCTCGTGATCGATGGTGAAGGCGGCGAGCGCCCCCATGTCGGGTTTGAGCGCGGCGAGCTCCTGCGCGTCGGCGACTTCGCCGACGATCCAGATCGGGCCCACCTCGATGCGCAGCAGCTTCTTGGCGAACGGCAGCCCGCGGCGCACGTCGGTGATGCGCGGCTCCGGGCCGCGCACGAAGATGCGCTCGTCCTCGAAGCTCAAGTCGAGGATGCCGGCGCCGCACTCCTGCCGCAGGAGCTTCTTCTTTTCGACGAAGCCGGACTCGAGCGCGGCGTAGGCGCTGCCGATGGTCGGATGCCCGGCGAAGGGCAGCTCGTGCTGCGGCGTGAAGATGCGCAGCCGGTAGTCGGCCTGCGACGAGGGCAGCAGGAATGTGGTCTCGGAAAGGTTGACCCAGCAGGCGATGCGCTGCATGTCCTCGGTCTCCAGCGCCTCGCCGCCCAGCACCACCGCGACCGGGTTGCCGTAGAACGGCCTGCCGGTGAAGACGTCGACCTGCTTCAGGGTAAGGCTCGCGGTTTCGCTCATTTCAGGATCCGCAGCAGATTGTGATGCGCATCGGTGAAAACGGGAAGATCCGTCCGCTCCTCGATCGCTTCGGCGGCCTCGGCGATGCGTCCCCATTCCAGGAGCTTGCGGTTGCGGGTGACGATCACCTGGTCGGTCGAGGAGTACCAGTACTCGGGCCCGTCGTCGGCGTCCGGGCTGTCGGAGATATTGACCGCCTCGAAGCCGAACTCGGCGGCGAGGCGCTTCACCACCGGCAGGAGGTCGATGTAGCGGTTGGTGGCCTGGAACACGATCACGCCGTCGGGCTTGAGGTGCTTCACGTAGAGCGCCATGGCCTCGCGGGTGACGAGGTGCATCGGGATCGAGTCGCCCGCGAAGGCGTCGATGCCGAGCACGTCGTAGCCGCGCGCCGGCTCGCGCTCGAGCGACAAGCGGCCGTCGCCCATGACGAGCTCGGTCTTCGCCGGGGTGTCGGCGAGGTAGGTGAATTCGCGCCGCGCGATGTCGACCACGCGCGAGCTGATCTCGTAGAAGGTGAGCGCGTCGCCGGGCTTCATCCAGGCGGCGATCACCCCGGCGCCGAGGCCGATCACGCCGACGTTGAGCGGCTTCTTGGGATCCATCTCGCGCAGGGAGGTGAAGACCCGGCCGTAGCCCGAATCGGGGCTGAAGTAATCGGCGGGAGTGTTGCGGAACGAATCGCCCAGGAGCTGGCCGCCGTGCATGATCGCGCCGTGGTACATCGAGCGGTACGGCACGGGGCTCAAGTGGTCGGCGGTGCGCACCACGCCGTAGAAATCGCGCTCCATCACGCGCATGCCGCCCGTATAGTCGTGCGCCCCCCTCACCACGAGGACGCTCGTCGCGCCGAGGACGGCTAGCACGCCCCACCTCGCCACTCCGCGCACGCGCAGGGCGAAGAGCGCACCGAGCAGCACGAGGGCGACGCCGAGCTCGAAATACCCCCGCAGCACGAGCGGAGCGACCACCGCGACCAGCACTGCGCCCGCCGCGCCGCCGACCGACATCATCAGGTAAAAGCGGGTGAGGTGCGCCGGGTCGGGCTTGAGGCGCGCAAGCTCGCCATGGCACACCATGCATGCGACGAACATGCCCACCATGTACAGCGGCGCCGCGACGCGCAGGTCGAGCGACGGGATGTAGTACGCCATCGCCGGGAGCAGCGCGACCAGTGCGACGAGCAGCGCAGTGCGCAGGTACCAGCGGGGATGGTCGAACACCAGGATGAAGGTGACGAGATAAAGCGCGAGGGGCAGCACCCAGAGGAAGGGCACGCTCGAGACGTTCTGGGTAACGTGGTTGGTGACGGCGAGCAGCATCACCGAGCCCATCGCCGACAGCGCGAGCCACAGCAGCTGATCTTTTACCCCGATATCCTTCGTGGAATCCGCTGCCGCAACTTTTTCCACAGGGTCAAAACCGTTGATCGACATCCAGGCGGTGCCGGCGCAGAGAAGCGCAAACGCGGCAAACAGGATCGACCAGCCCCAGCCGAGCTGGTTGAGGTCGAACACGGGCTCGAACAGCACGGGAAAGCCGAGCAGCGCGAGGAGCGAGGCGAAATTCGAGAGCGCGAACAGGCGATACGGCACATTTTGCTGCCAGCGGCGCCAGTACCAGGACTGCAGGAGCGGCGTGGTGGTGGAAAGCAGGAAGTAGGGCAAGCCGATGGTCGCGACGAGGAGCAGCAGGATGCGCGAGATCGGCTCCTCCTCGCCGCGCGGCTTCCACCCGCTCGAGGCGATGATCGGCAGGCAGGCGAGCGACACGATGAGGAGCGCCACATGCAGCAAAGCCTGCCGGCGCGGGCCCAATCGCGTGGTGACATCGGCGTAGGCGTAGCCGGCGAGCAGCACGCTCTGGAAAAACACGAGGCACGTGGTCCAGACGCCGGCCGAGCCGCCGAACCAGGGCAGGATCTGCTTGGCGATGATCGGCTGGACCAGGAACAGCAGGAACGACGAAAGGAAGATCGTCGCCGCGTAAGGCAGCGTCGCTACCAGGGGATAAGGTCTTGCCAGGGTTTGAATTGTCTTCTTATCTCAGAACGGACTTCAGTGTTTTTCCCATTTCCGCGGGATTGCGCGTGGTCTTGATGCCGCACGCCTCCATCACCGCCAGCTTCTCCTGCGCCGTGCCCTTGCCGCCGGAAATGATCGCGCCGGCGTGCCCCATTCTTTTCCCAGGCGGCGCGGTGACGCCGGCGATGAAGCCGACCACCGGCTTTCTCATGTGATCCTTGACCCAGCGCGCCGCGATCTCCTCGTCGCTGCCGCCGATCTCGCCCACCATGATGACCGCCTCGGTCTGCGGGTCCTCGTTGAACATCCTGAGAACGTCGATGTGCTTCAATCCGTTCACGGGATCGCCGCCGATGCCGACGGCCGTCGATTGTCCCAACCCCAGTTCCGTCAGCTGGCCGACGGCTTCATAGGTGAGCGTGCCCGAACGCGACACCACGCCGATGCGGCCCTTCTTGTGGATATGGCCCGGCATGATGCCGATCTTGAGCTCATCGGGCGTGATCACGCCCGGGCAGTTCGGACCCACGAGCAGCGTCTGCTTGCCCGCCATCCGCTCCTTGGTGCGGATCATGTCGCGCACCGGAATGCCCTCGGTGATGCAGATCACCAGGTCGAGCTCGGCCTCGACCGCCTCCCAGATTGCCGCGCCCGCACCGGCCGGCGGCACGTAGATCACGCTGACCGTCGCACCGGTCTTCGC
>JBJMWH010000145.1:0-6315 GCA_045810245.1 Burkholderiales bacterium
AGCGATTCCAGGAGCAGCTCCTGCCCAGCCGGGTCGTTGCAGAGGAGCACCATGTCGCAGCCGGCGGCGAGCGCGGCGCGAGCGCGCTCGGGGACGCCGCCAGCGACGCTCGCACCCTCCATGGAAAGGTCGTCGCTGAAAATAATGCCCTGGAAGCCGAGCTTGCCGCGCAGCACTTCTTGCAGCCAGTGCCTCGAATAACCCGCGGGCTCGACGTCCACCTGCCCGTAGATGACGTGCGCCGGCATCACGGCGCCAAGCCCGGCCTCGATCGTCGCGCGGAACGGCACCAGGTCTTTCTTCGCGATCTCGGCGAATTTCCGATCATCCTTCGGCACGGCGACGTGCGAGTCGGCCTCGGCGTAGCCGTGCCCGGGGAAGTGCTTGCCGACCGCGCCCATGCCGGCGTCGGCGAAGCCCCTCACGATGCAGGCTCCCAGCGCCCCGACCGCGGTGGGGTCGAAGTGCAGCGCGCGGTCCCCGATCACCGAGCTCCCGCCGTAGTCGAGGTCGAGCACCGGCGCGAAGCTGAAGTCGACGCCGTGTGCGGCGAGCTCGGCGCCGACGATGTAGGCGATGGCCCGAGCCGTTTCGCGCGCGGCCGCCGCGTCGCGGTCCCACAGCCGCCCGAGGCTGCGCATCGGCGGAATCGCCGAGAACCCCTCGCGAAAGCGCTGCACCCGCCCGCCCTCGTGGTCGACGCAAAGAAGCAACGCGGGTTCTCGCAGCTTCCCGATTTCATCGGTCAACGCCAGGAGCTGCTCGGGGTTCTGGTAGTTTCGCGCGAAGAGAATGACACCGCCGGCGGCGGGATGGCGCAGGCGGTTCCGGTCCTCGTCGGCGAGCGCCGGACCCACGACATCGATGATCGCCGGCCCGAGCGGCAGCCTCAGCTTGCGCATTCCAGGATGACTGTCGCCATCGCCATGCCGCGCTCGTCCGTGAGGGAAACATGGGAATGAAGGATGTTTTTAGCGTCCAGGAGTTCTTTGAGCTCCGTGGAAAACTCGAGGACCGGTTTCCCGGAAGGCAGGTTCGTGACCCATACCCCGTGCCAGTTGGCAGGCGCGCGGATGCCGGTGCCCAGCGCCTTGGTGAAGGCTTCCTTAGCGGCGAAGCGCTTGGCCAGGTAGTTCGCCGGCAGGCGATGTCCCTGGAAGCGCCTGAGCTCGGGCTCGCAGAGGATTCTGCGCGCGAAGCGCTCGCCGAAGCGCTCGAGCGCGCTGCGGATGCGCTCGATCTCGACCACGTCGGTGCCCACCCCGTAGATCACCGCGAAGACTGCACCATCAGGGCCTTCATCTCGCGCACGGCCTCGCGCATGCCGACGAACACTGCGCGCGACACGATGGCGTGGCCGATGTGCAGCTCGCGCACCCCCGGCAGTCGGGCGACCGGCTCCACGTTGAAGTAGTTGAGCGCATGCCCGGCGTTGAAGCGCATGCCGAGGGAGCGAATCAGCTCGCCCGCTTTGCTTATTTTATTTAATTCCGAGACCACCGCGGGGCTCTCCGCATCGCGCCCCTTGGAATGGAAAGCATGCGCGTAAGGTCCGGTGTGCACCTCGCACACGGCCGCGCCGATGCGCTTCGCCGCCTCGACCTGCGTCGGGTCGGCGTCGATGAACACCGAGACCACGATGCCGGCATCGGTCAGGCGCTTGACTGCGCTCTTGAGCCCTTTTTCTTTGGAAACGACATCGAGGCCGCCCTCGGTCGTGATCTCGTGGCGTCCCTCGGGCACCAGCATCGCCATCTCCGGCTTGATGCGGGCGGCGATCTCCACCATCTCGGCGGTGGCGGCCATCTCGAGGTTGAGGCGGATGTGGGTCAGCTCGCGCAGGCGGCGCACATCCTCGTCCTGGATGTGGCGCCGGTCCTCGCGCAGGTGCACGGTGATGCCGTCGGCGCCGCCGAGATGCGCCTCGACCGCCGCCCAGACCGGATCGGGCTCGTAGGTGCGGCGTGCCTGCCGTACGGTCGCCACGTGATCCACGTTGACGCCGAGCTCAATCATAAGTCGCTTAATTCCCTGAGGACGGTACGAGTATGCAGTACCTGCCCGTGCAGGCGCTCGCCGATCAGTACGCGCATGAGGTTGCGTGCCTCCTCGCGCGTCTTTGGGCTGGTGTAGTCGTCGGCGGCCACGTCGAGGAGGGTCCGGCCCCGAACCACCGGAAGGTCGCCGCGGGTGCCGCTCACCACGGTGGGGCCGCGGTCGGGCTCGTAGGCGTAGAGGCGGTCGGGGTCGATCGGCCGGCTCGCCGCGTCGCGGTCGAGGATCGGCGCATACCCGAGCTCCGCAAGCAGGCGCTTTTCGAATCCGCGCAGCACCACGGAAGCGTCGCCGGCGCTGCTCAGGCGGGCCAAGGCTTCGCCATAGGCATCGAAGAGCGCTTCGTGCGGATCGTCGCGCGGCAACAGGCGCAGCAGCAGCTCGTTCAGGTAGAACCCGCACATCAGCGACTGGCCCGCGAGGGGCAGCAGGGCCCCGGCCCATTCGGCCGCAATGAGGTTGCCGAGCTCGGCCGAAGCGCTCCAGGACGCTCGCAGCGCCTGGAACGAGAGCAGTACGCCGCGCATCGCCGAGCGCGGCCGGCGCGCGCCCCGCGCGAGCAGCGCCACGCGCCCGAAGCGCCGGGCGAACAGCTCGACGATCAGGCTCGTCTCCTTGTACGGGTACGTGTGCAGCACGTACCCGGCTTCATGCTCGGCGCGCTTTTTCATTCGTACCCCAACTGCCGCAGCACGCGCGCGTCATCGGTCCACGCCTTGCGCACCTTCACCCACGTCCCGAGGTACACCTTGCCGCCGAAGAGCTTTTCCATGTCTTTGCGCGCCGCGCTCGCCATGCGCTTCAGGCGCTCGCCGCCGGCGCCGACCACGATCGCCTTCTGGCTGGCGCGCTCGACCAGGATCGTGGCCTCGATGCGTCGCAGCCTGCCTTCCTCCTTGAAACTGTCGATCACCACCTCGCAGCGGTAGGGCAGCTCCTCGCCCATCGCCTCGAACAGCTTCTCGCGCAGGAGCTCGGCGGCGAAGAAGCGCTCGTCGCGGTCGGTGAGCTGGTCGGCGGGATACGCCGCGGGCGCCTCCGGCAGCGCCTCGCGCAGCGCCTTGAAGAGCTCGGGGATGTTCCTTCCGGTCTGGGCGCTGACGGGGACGATGGCCTCGAATTTGCGCGTTTGCGAAAGGCGCTCGAGAAACGGGATCAGGTCGGCGTGCTTTTTGACCGTGTCGATCTTGTTGACCACCGCGATCACCTTCTGCTCCTCCGGAATGGCTTCCAGGACGCGGTGGTCGTCGGGGCCGAAACGCCGGGCCTCGACCACGAACAGCGCCACATCCGCGTCGCGCGCGGCCTGGGTCGCGCGGCGGTTCAGCGTGCGGTGCAACGCGCTCCGCGACTGAGACTGCTGCCCCGGCGCATCGATGAATACATACTGGCAACCGGGCTGCGTCACGATGCCGGTCACAAGGTGCCGGGTCGTCTGCGGCTTGGAGGATACGATCGAGAGCTTCTGGCCGACCAGGCGGTTGAGCAGGCTCGACTTGCCGGTGTTGGGCCGCCCGGCGATGCCGATGGTGCCGCAACGGTGAGTCATGTCTCCAGTTTATCGAGCATTGCCTTCGCCGCCTGCTGCTCGGCGCGCTGGCGCGAGGTTCCCGTCCCCAGCACGCGAAGATCGAGCTCTGAAACGTAGCACTCCACCTCGAAGGACTGCTTGTGCGCCTCACCCTGCACGGAGACGACGCGGTACTGCGGCAGCCGCCGGTGCCGTGCCTGCAGGATCTCCTGCAGGCGGGTCTTGGCATCCTTCGCCGGCCGCTCCGGGTCGAGGCGCTCGATCAGCGGACCGAAGGCGGTGAGCACCGCCTTGCGCGCCGCCTCGTAGCCGGCGTCCAGAAACACCGCGCCGAGCACCGCTTCAACCGCGTCGGCGAGGATGGAGGGCCGCGCCTCGGGCCCCGCGGCGAGCTCGCCCTCGCCCAGCCGCAGGTGCTCGCCAATGCCGAGCGTCTTCGCGACTTCCGCGAGCGCCTCCTCGCGCACCAGGCTCGCGCGCAGGCGCGTGAGCTTGCCTTCCGAGAGCTGCGGGAAACGCGCGTAGAGCTCGTCGGCCATCGCGCAGCCGAGCACGCCGTCGCCGAGAAACTCGAGCCGCTCGTAGTTCTCTGCGCCGCGGCTGCGGTGCGTCAGGGCCTGCTCGATGAGGCGCGGGTCGTTGAACCGGTGACCCAGCCGTTTCTCCAGCGCCGCGGGCCGCGCCAAAGCGTCTACTGGCCCGCCGAGTTCGCCGCGAAGTCGATGTACAGGCCGACGTTCGCGAACAGCGGCACCTCCTTGCGGTAGGCGAAGCCGATCACCATGCCGGCGCCCTCTTTGCGAATCTCGAGGTCGCTGCCTTTGACCACCTCTACGTTGTCGATGACGGCGCGGGCGTCGAACTGGCGGCGCGCTTCCTGCGGCGTGGACGCGCCGGCGCCGTCGCGCGCAATTGCGTTGATGGCCTTCTTCGCGGTGGCGTACTCGATGTAGGCCGGGATGAGCTTCATCCCGAACAGCAGCAGCACGACCAGGACGAACAGCACCATGATGAGGCCCATGAGGGTAACGCCCCGCCCCTTCTTCCAGGCGGTCTTCTTCCAGGCGGCGCGTTCGCGCATTGTTGTTCTCCTTTCATCGGAACGACCCGAAGCGCCCCAGCTCGTTCAGGTTGAGCCAGATGAAGAACGCCTTGCCGACGATGTTCTCATCCGGTACGAACCCCCAGACCCGGCTGTCGCTCGAGTTGTCCCGGTTATCGCCCATCATGAAGTAATGCCCCGGCGGAACCGTGCACGCCAGGCCGTTCGTATTGTAGTTGCAATTGGCCGAGTGCGGGAACGAGCGCGACGGCGACATCATGGCAGGCGCGTCGTCCTCGATCAGGATCTGGTGCTCGACCCCGTTCAGGGTCTCGACGAAGCGCCTGGAGAACTGCATGCGCTCCTTGGACAGGTAGTCGTCGACCTGCCGCACCGGCACCGGGTTGCCGTTGATGGTGAGACGTTTGTTGCGGTATTCGATGCGGTCGCCCGGCACGCCGACCACGCGCTTGATGTAGTCGAGCGAGGGATCGTCGGGATAGCGGAAAACCATCACGTCGCCGCGCTGCGGGTCGTGCAGCGGCACGACTTTCTTGTTCGCCACCGGCAGGCGGATGCCATACGTGAATTTGTTCACGAGAATGAAGTCGCCGACCAGCAGCGTCGGCACCATGGAGCTCGACGGGATCTTGAACGGCTCGACCAGGAACGAGCGCAGCAGGAACACGATCAGGATCACCGGGAAGAAGCTGATCGAGTACTCGACCCACCAGGGCTGCTTGGCGTCTTTGGCCCGTCTCTTCCTCAGGACGTACTTGTCCAGCAGCCAGACGAGTCCGGTGACCACCAGCAGGAGCAGTAAGAACAGGGCAAAGCTCAACTGTCGCCCCGTTGCAGCACCGCGAGGAAGGCCTCCTGCGGGATCTCGACCGAGCCGACCTGCTTCATGCGCTTTTTCCCTTCTTTTTGCTTGTCGAGCAGCTTGCGCTTGCGCGTGATGTCGCCGCCGTAGCACTTGGCGATCACGTCCTTGCGCATCGGCTTGACCGACTCGCGGGCGATGATCTTCGAGCCGATCGCCGCCTGGATCGCCACCTCGAACTGCTGGCGCGGGATCTGCTTGCGCAGCCGCTCGGTGAGCACGCGGCCGGCCGGGTAGGCCTTGTCGCGGTGCACGACCATCGAGAGCGCGTCCACCCGGTCGCCCGAGAGCAGGATGTCCAGCTTCACGAGGTCGCCCTCGCGCATCCCGATCAGCTCGTAGTCGAGTGAGGCGTAGCCGCGGGTGCGCGACTTCAGCTGGTCGAAGAAGTCGAGCACGATCTCCGCGAGCGGGAGGTCGTAGTGGAGCTGGACACGCTCCTGCGAGAGGAAGGTCATGTCCACGTGCGTGCCGCGCCGCTCCTGGCACAGGTCCATCACGGCGCCCACGTGCTCCTTCGGCGTGAGGATCGTCGCGCGGATGTAGGGCTCCTCGATTTTGGCGATCTCCACCCGGTCCGGCATGTCCGCCGGCGAGTGCACGATCACCTCGCGGCCATCGGTGAGAATCACGTCGTACTCGACGGTCGGAGCGGTTGCGAGCAGCTCGAGGTCGTACTCGCGCTCGAGCCGCTCGCGCACGATGTCCATGTGGAGAAGGCCGAGGAAGCCGCACCGGAACCCGAACCCGAGCGCCTCGCTCGTCTCGGGGTCCCACGTGAGCGCGGCGTCGTTCAGCTCGAGC
>JBJMWH010000146.1:0-3139 GCA_045810245.1 Burkholderiales bacterium
TAACTGAACAGGGTGGGCCATGACGAACAGCATGAAAGCAGGACTACTGACGTTGCTTATGGCGACGATGGGCGCGTGGACGAGCGTCGCGAGGGCGGATCATTTCACCGGGGCATGCGCATTCGAGCTCAACGGCGTCGAGGCCGCGATCCGCAGCGCCACATTCGCGGGCCAGAACGCGACCACGGACCAGAGCAACCTGCTCGCCAAGCTGGAAGCGGCCAACGCGAAAGTGGCGGAAGGCAAGTTCTCCGACGCGGTCGACAAGCTGGACGACATCTCCGACAAGGCCACCGCGCTCGCCGGAGCGGCGAAGCCCAAGCTCGCGGACGCGACCGGCATCAATACCGCGGTGGCGAGCGCGATTTCGTGCGTCGGTAGGCTGTAGCGCTAGGACGAGGCGAGCAGCTCCTCGGCATGGCGGCGGGCGGTGGTTTCGGCTCCGCCGAGCATGCGCGCCAGCTCGGCGACGCGAGCATCGCGGTCGAGCTTCACGAGCTTCACCTTGACTCCCGAGCGCGTCACGGACCAGTGCTCGTTGCCGCCCGCGGCGACCTGCGGCAGGTGGGTGACGCAGAGGACCTGGCGCTGTCTTCCGAGGTTGCGCAGCGAGCGGCCGATGGTGTCGGCGACGGCGCCGCCGATGCCGGAATCGACCTCGTCGAACACCAGCGTGGCGACCGGTGAGGCCTTGGCGGCGACCATCTGGATGGCGAGGCTGATCCGGGAGAGCTCGCCGCCGGAAGCCACCTTCGCCAAGGCTCGCAGCGGCAGGCTCGGATGCGAAGCGACCTCGAATTCGACTTCTTCGGCGCCGCCCGCCGCAGGCTCCTCGAGCCTTCGCAGGGAAACCGAGAATCGCCCTCCCGCCAGGGCGAGCTGCTGCATCCCCGCGCTCACCGACTTCGAAAGCGCCGTCGCGGCTGCGGCTCTTTTTGCCGAAAGCTGCTTCGCGAGGTCGGTGAATTTCCGATGGGAAGAAGCCACTTCGCGCGTGAGCGCCTCCGGGTTCACCGCGAGGTCGAGCTCGGCGAGGCGCTTCTCCAGCTCCGCGAGCCGCGCGCCGAGCTGCTCGGGCCGGACTCGATGCTTGCGCGCGGCGGCGTGCAGCGCCTCGATTCGCGCTTCGATCTGGCGCAGCGCTTCGGGGTCGAGGTCGACGCGCTCGGCGTAGTGGCGCAGTCCGCGCACCGCCTCGCCCGCTTGCGCTTCGGCGGCTTCGAGCAGCTCCACGATCGGGTTCAGGCGGCCATCGTGCTCGGAAAGCGAGCGCAGCCGCATCGCGACCGCCGAGATCTGGGGGAGCGCCGCGCCCTCGGCCTCGGTCAGCGCCTCGAGCGAGGACTGCGCGCCGGCGAGCAGGCTCGAGCCGTGGGCGAGCCGTGCCTGCTCGGCGCTCACCAGCTCCCATTCGCCTTCCCGCAGGGCGAGCTTCTTCAGCTCGGCCGCCTTCTCGGCGGTGTCGGCGCGCTCGGCCTCGCGCGCGGCGAAGCTCTTCTGCGCTTCCTCGGCCAGCCGCTCGAGCCGTTTCCAGTCGCGGAATGCCTCGGCGGTCTCGCGCGCGAGTCCGGTCGCTTCGGCGTGCGAGTCGACGAGGTCCCTTTGCGCGGCGCCGCGCAGCAGCGACTGGTGCGCGTGCTGGCCGTGGATGTCGACCAGAAGCTCGCCGAGCTCCTTCAGCTGCGCCAGCGTGGCGCTGTGGCCGTTGATGAAGCAGCGCGTGCGCCCCGCGCGGTCGATGGTGCGCCTCACGATCACGTGTCCTGGGTCGCCTGCGAGCTCGCGTTCCTGGAGCCAGGATGACAAATCGGTTTCGAATTCCGCCGCAAGCTCGGCGCGCTCGCAGCCTTCCCTGACGACGCCGGCTTCGGCGCGCGCGCCCACCAGCAGCTCGATCGCGTCGACGAGGATCGACTTGCCCGCGCCGGTCTCGCCGGTGAGCACCGAAAATCCGGGCTCGAGCTCGAGGCTCGCGCGCTCGACGATGACGAAGTCGCGGATCTCGAGCGCGCGCAGCAAGCTATTCGCGCCCCTTGTCGAGCACCTCGCTCCAGCGCAGCTTTTCCCGCAGCGTGGCGAAGTAGCGGTAGCCCGGCGGATGCACGAAGCGCACCGTGTCGGCCGAGCGCCTGAGCACCAGGCGGTCGCCCTCGGTCATGTCGGTGAGCGAGAAGCCATCGAAATGCGCGCGCACGTCGACCCCGCGCAGCAGCTTGATTTCGATGGCGCTGCGGTCGCTCACGCTCACCGGACGCGCCGAGAGGGTGTGCGGGCTGAGCGGCACCAGCGCGAACGCCGGCACCGCGGGATGCAGGATCGGGCCCTGCGCCGACATCGCGTAGGCGGTCGAGCCCGTGGGCGTCGCGACGATGAGGCCGTCGGCACGCAGCGTGTAGAGGTATTCCCCGTCGAGCGAGACCTCGAACTCGATCAGCCGCGCCTCGGCGCCCTTGCCGAGCACCGCCTCGTTGAGCGCAATCGTGCGCAGCACCGCGCTGCCGCCGCGCAGGATCTCGGCGTCGAGCAGCGTGCGCTCCTCGAGCGTGCCCTTGCCGTCGAGGATCGCGCCGATGCCGCTCTTCATGTCCTGGTGGCCGATGTCGGTCATGAAGCCCACGCGGCCCTGGTTCACGCCGACGACCGGAACGTGGTGGCGCACCAGGTTGCGTGCCGCGGCGAGCATCGCGCCGTCGCCGCCGACGACGACGGCCAGGTCGCAGCTTTTGCCGAGCGTTTCGTAATCCGCGCCGGGGACGCCGAGCGCCTGGGCGGTGTGCTGTTCGACCCGCACTTCGCAGCCGCGCCCGCGAAGATAGTCGGTGAGCTCGCGCAGCGACTCCGTGATGCCGGCGCTGGGCAGCTTGCCGATGAGGGCGATGCGGCCGAATTTCGGCCGGCGTTCCTCCGGCGATGCGGCGGCTCCCATGCGCCCGAGTGTACAATGAACCATGCTCGACAAGCGCGCCCAGATCCTGCTCAAGACCTTGATCGAGCGCTACATTGCGGAAGGCCAGCCGATCGGCTCGCGCACGCTGTCGAAGTATTCCGGGCTCGATCTTTCGCCCGCCACCATCCGCAACGTGATGTCCGACCTCGAGGACCTGGGCTTCATCGCGAGCCCCCACACCTCGGCCGGCCG
>JBJMWH010000147.1:0-3067 GCA_045810245.1 Burkholderiales bacterium
CGGCGTCTATTTCGTCGTGGGACTCGTGCTTCTCGCGGGCATCGACGTCGAGCGGGGCCGGCGCCAGGCGCTCGCGGCGTAAGGCTGGCTCAGCGGCTGCAGGCGCGCAAATTGCATGCTCATGGCGCATGCGGCGCAGTATTTTCCTTTTTGCGGCGCTCGCCTTCGTTGCGCAGGCGCGCGCACAAGGTTTCTATAGCGACCTCTACGAACCGGGCGCCCTGCCCCTCAGTGAAATCATCGGCATCGAAGTGTTCACGACCCAGGGTGGGCCTCTGGGGCGGATCTCCGATCTCGTGATCGACTCGGCGACCGGCGCAATCGAGGAAATCGCGGTCGGCACTGCACGCTACCCGCTAAGCGCATTGCTATCGGGCAACGAGGCGCGGCGCGTGGTTGTCAATCCTCTCCCGCAGAGCTCGGCCGGCGGGACCGGCCTGCTGACGCTCACCGGCCGGCCGCCTGCCGCGGCATCCTCATCCTCGTATGCGAGCGACCTCGGTCCGCCTGAAGAGGTGATCGTCGATCTGAAAGAGGGCCGTCTGCGGCCCCGGCAGTAGAAAACCCGACCGGCAGCGCGCGCTACTTGCCGCGCTGGTAGACGACGTCGCTCCGCCGGTTCTCGGCCCAGGAAGCTTCGTCGTGTCCGACGGCCTTGGGCTTTTCCTCGCCGAAGCTTACGGCTTCGATCTGGCCGTCGGCGGCGCCCGAGAGCCGCATCATTCGCTGCACCGCTTCGGCGCGCTTCTGCCCGAGGGCGAGGTTGTATTCGCGGCTGCCGCGCTCGTCGCCGTTACCCTCGATCGTGACGCGCGCGTTGGCATTGTCGCGAAGGTAGCGCGCGTGCGCCTCGATCGTCGGGCGGAACTCGGGCTTGACATCCGCGCGGTCGAAGTCGTAGTAGACCGAGCGCTGGTCGGGCACACCTTTCTGCGCAGGCTGCGTGCCTGCCTGCGCAGGCGCGCGCTGGCCGGGCTGGTTCTTCGTCGCGGCCGACCCTGTGCGAGGCGCCTGCGTGCCGGAAGCCGAGGCCGGCGCAGCGCTCGTATCGGCGGGCGGAGTATCCGTCGCGCAGGCCGCGACGAATAGACAAACTGCAGCGAGGGCGAAGCAGGTCGTTCTGGCGGAATGGCTCATTGGTGGACTCTCCCAGGTTGCCTTTTGACGACATGATCCGCGCCGAAGACTTAAGGCTTAATTAAGACCGTGCTTGATAGTCCGGAACAAAGTCACGGGACGCTCCTTGGAGGCGCGAAGCGTCTGAAGGTGCGGCCACGCCGGGCATCTCACGGCGCTGTCAAGCGTGGAGTCCCCAGCCCTAGAGGATGAGCCACCGCTGTCCGCGCCGGCGTGGCCGCAGGGAAATGATGCTGCTGCCAGACTTAAGCGAGACTTAACCGCTCTGCGCGGAGCGTGCTCTGCGGTAAGCTCATGAGTCCACACCTCATGAGTCCACACCTCATGAATCCATACAGAGACCGGAATGGCACGGTGTGTAACCGGATCGTCGTGATGGCATTGTGCGCGGCCATTTCGCAGGCGGCCCTTGCCGACCTGATGGGCCAGGTTGTCGGCGTCCCCGACGGCGACACCGTCACGCTGCGCGTGGACGGCGCCAACCTCCGCATGCGGCTCGACGGCATCGATGCGCCCGAGCTCGGCCAGCCGTACGGGAAAAGCGCGCGGCGCTCGCTTGCCGAGATTTGCAGGGGCAAGGCGGCGAGCGCTGTCGAGCGTGGCAAGGACGACGAGGGGCGCATCCTCGCAAGCGTTCGCTGCGGCGAGGTGGATGCCAACGCGGAGCAGGTGCGCCGCGGCATGGCCTGGGTGCACCTCAGGTATGTGCCGTTCGGCTCGCCGCTCTACGAAGCCGAGACCAACGCGCGGCTGCAGAAGCTGGGGCTGTGGCGCGCCAAGGAGCCGGTTCCGCCTTGGGAATGGCGCGCCCGGCAAACGAAAAAAGGCGAAGGCAAGTCCTAGGAAAGGCCGGATCGCACGGCGCCCGCGCGCTCCGCCTGGGCCGGCTCCGCGGGCCGCGTGTGCGCGCGCCACGCCGGAACCCGGATCGAAACCGCGAGGCCCGGCAGCGCGGCCTCCGGATCGGCGTCGGAAAGCGAAATGCTGCCGTGATGGCGCTCGACGATCGCCTTGACGATGGCGAGGCCGAGGCCGGTGCCGCGCGTCGGATCGCCGGCGACTCGATGGAAGCGCTCGAACACGCGTTCGCGCTCGCCTGCCGGAACGCCGCAGCCGGCGTCGAGCACGCGCAGCTCGACCATCCCCTCGGCCTGGCGAACCGCGACCGTCACCGGGGTCCCGGGCGGGGCATAGCGCAGCGCGTTGTCGACCAGGTTTTCGATCAGGGAGCGCAGCTCCGGCTCGGCGCCGAAAGCCTGCACCACGCCGGGCGCGTCGACGCCGAGGTCCACGTCCTGGTTCTCCGCGCGCACCGCGTAGCCCGCCACCACCTCGCGCGAGAGCGCCGCGAGGTTCACCGCAGCGAACGCCTGCAGCGGCACGGCGGCATCGAGCCGCGCGAAATCCATGAGCTGCTGCACCAGCCGGCGCGCGCGCTCGACGCCGCGCGCGAGCTCGTGCAGCGCGGCGGAACGCGCCGCGGCGGTCTGCGCGCGCTCGGCGAGCTGCACCTGGAGCGCAAGCGCCGCCACCGGCGAGCGCAGCTCGTGCGCCGCGTCGGCGAGGAAGCGCCGCTGCGCATCGAAGGCGCCTTCGAGCCGCGCGAGCAGCGCATTGATCTGGTGCACGAGCGACAGGAGCTCGCGCGGCACGTTGTCAGTGGGCAGCGGATCGAGCCGCGCGGCGTCGCGGTCGCTCACGCGCCGCGACGTGAGATGCAGCGGCTGCAGGCCGCGCGTCAGGGCCCAGGCGACGACGACGCCGAGCACCGGGATGAGCAGCAGCATCGGCATCAGGACGCTGAGCGAGAGCCCGCGCGCGAGCGCGTCGCGGGCTGCGATCGCCTGGCCGACCTGGACCGTTCCTTCATCCGTGACGTGCGTATAGACCCGCCACGGCCCTTCGCCGGTCGGGGCGGAAACCAGGCCCT
>JBJMWH010000148.1:0-22615 GCA_045810245.1 Burkholderiales bacterium
TCAATTCGATGTAGCGATAGCAGGCGAGCACGTATTGCTCCGACTGCACTAGGCATGACTTGAAGCGTCCCTCCCAAAGATGCCCGGTCTTCTTATAGAGCTTGTTTACGTACTGGCTGTAGAGCTGTCCGATCCCCTTCATGAGGTTCGAGCAGGCGCCCATTTGCTCCGGAGTAAGTAGGAGATGGACATGATTGCTCATCAGGCAGTACGCATGAAGCCGGCACCGCGCGCGCACGAGGATTCGTCTCAGGTGGAAGAGATAAAACAGGCGATCTTCGTCAGTGGCGAAACAGACGGAACGGTTATTGGCGCGCTGGATCGCATGAACAGCGACTCCGGGAAGCATGATGCGTGCGCGCCGTGGCATGCGAGGTCAACGGACAACCTGCCGGTCGCGTTGACCACGAAAAACGTGGTCTGTCCCTGGTTTTGATTCTGGTTTAGGACTTCACCAGCAGCAGGCCCTTGAGGTATTCGCCTTCCGGAAACTCGAGCGCCACGGGATGGTCGGCGGCGGCGCCGAAGCGCTCGACGATCTTGGCGTCGGCGCCCGCGTCGAGCGCGGCGCCTGCGACGATCGACTGGAACAGCTCCGGCGTGACGCCGCCCGAGCACGAGAAGGTGGCGAGCAGCCCGCCCGGCGCGAGCAGCTTGAGCGCGAGCAGGTTGATGTCCTTGTAGGCGCGCGCGGCGTTTTTCACCTGCGCGGCGCTCGGTGCGAACTTCGGCGGATCGAGGATCACCATCTGGAATTGCGCGGCCCGATCGCGCAGGGTGCGCAGCTGGGCGAAGACGTCGCCCTGGACGAATTGCATCTTCGCGGCGTCGAACGGGTTCGCCGCCAGGTTCTCGCGCGCCACCTCGAGCGCGGGCGCGGAGCTCTCGATCGCCGTGATCTTGCGCGCGCCGCCGGCGAGCGCGGCGATCGAGAAGCCGCCGGTGTAGCAGAAGCCATCGAGCACGTCGCGGCCCGCCGCGAGCTCGCGCACACGCTGGCGGTTCTCGCGCTGATCGAGGAAGAAGCCGGTCTTCTGACCCTGCTCGACGTCGACGCGGAAGTTGAGCCCGTATTCCACGATCGGGCAGCGCGAGGCGTTGCGGTTGCCGCGCGCGAAGCCCACCCGCGGGGGCAGCGCCTCGAGCTTGCGCACCTCGGCGTCGGAGCGCTCGAAGATCGCCTCCGCCGCGGTGAGCTCCGAGAGCGTGTCGAGGATCGGGTCGCGCCAGCGCTCGACGCCCGCGGCGAGGAACTGCGCCACCAGGACGTCCGCGTACCGGTCGACGATCAGGCCGGGCAGGCCGTCGGATTCGCCGTGCACCAGGCGCAAGGCGTTGGTGTGGCGGCGCGCCGGCAGCGCCTCGCGCAGGGCGAGCGCGCGCTCGATGCGCCGCCGAAAGAAACCGGTGTCCACTTCCTCGTTCGCGTCGAAGGTCCACATGCGCGCGCGGATCTGCGATTTCGGGCTGTACGCCGCGCGCCCCATTGGCTGGCCGGAGGCGTCCTTGATGTCGACCGTGTCACCCGAGCCGGCTTTGCCCGAGAGCTTTTCGATCGCGCCTGAGAACAGCCACGGATGGCGCCGCTTGAGCGACCTTTCGCGCCCGCGCTTGAGGATGAGCGTGCTCATTTCGCCGCGGGCTTCTTGCGCGCGCGCGGATGCGCGGCGTCGTACACCTTAGCGAGCGCCTGAAAATCCAGATGCGTATAGACCTGCGTGGTGGCGATGCTGGCGTGGCCGAGGAGCTCCTGCACCGCGCGCAGGTCCTGCGATGACTGCAGCAGGTGGGTGGCGAACGAATGCCGCAGCATGTGGGGATGCACATGCTGGCCGAGCCCGCAGCGCCTTGCCCAGGCCCCCAGCCGCGAATTGACTACCGTCGGCGCGATGCGGCGGCCGCGCCCCCCGACGAAGAGCGCGCGCTCGCCGGGCGCGGCGAGCTGCGCCCGGCTCGCGATCCAGGCCCTGAGTGCTTCGCGCGCCTTCGCGCCGACCGGCACCGTGCGCGTCTTCGATCCCTTGCCGGTGACGGTGACTTCGCCCTCGCCGAGATCCAGGCGGCCATCGTCGATGTTGAGTGCGATCAGCTCGCCGAGCCGCAATCCGGACGAGTACATGAGCTCGAACATCGCGGCGTCGCGGACCAGCTGCGGGCTGCCCGGCTTCTCATCGAGCAGGTGCTGCGCCGCCTCGACCGACAGCGCCTTGGGAAGCGGCCGCGGCGCCTTGGGCGCGCGCACGCCGACCACCGGATTGACGGCGAAGCGCTGGTGCCGGACCAGCCAGTGGTAGAACCCCCTCCAGGCCGAAAGCATCAGCGCGAGCGAGCGCGGACCAAGGCCCCGGGAGTGCATCACCGCGACGAAGCGGCGCACCTGGGCGGCATCGAGCGAAGCAAGATCCTCTTCCTTCAAGAGCTTGAAAAGCGCCTCGAGCGCATGGGCGTAATTGGTCAGCGTCGCCGGGGACAGCCGACGCTGATGTCGAAGGGCATCGAGGTACTCGCGGCCTAGAGCCGCGCCGTCACTCCGGCCGCGCATAGCTCGCCGATGCGACGCAGGTAAAGCGTTCCCATCTCGGGGAAGAAGCGCTGCGGGTCCTCGCTGCCGAGCGCGAGCAGCCCGAACACCGCGCTCTGGCCGAGGGGCACCAGCGCGAGCGAGCGCACGTGCTCCGCGGCCTCGCGGAACCACGGCGCGAACACGTTGCCCGCGGCGGGGCCGCAGTGCGGCGACGGCATGCTCTCGGCCTGCTCGCGCTGGGCCGCGCTCACCGCCTCGGCTTCCTGGAAGTCCGCGGGAACGGATTTAGCCCACACGCGCAGCGCCACGTGCGGCACCGCGAAGTCCTCACGCAGATGGAAGTAGAGCGAATGCACGAGCGCCGGGAAGTCGCACGCGCCGCCGAGCGCCACGGAGAGGCGGTGCACCTTCTCGCCGATGGCATCGTTCTCTTCGGCGAACTTGATGATCTGGGCGAGCCTGCCTTCGAGCAGCTTCACCTTCTCGCGCAGCGCCACCGTCTGGCGCTCCGAGAGGGCGATCGCCCGCCCGCCGTAAGGATGCGGCACGTAGATCGTCTCGAGGAGCTCGGGGTGCTGGTCGAAGAACTTCGGATGCGTGCGCAGGAAACGGGCGATTTCGTCGTTCGTCATCGGGCTCTTATAGTTATGGATTCAGACGTTATGGATTTAGACGTCCAGGGTACCTTCGTACACCGTCTCGGCGGGGCCTTTCATCCACACCGCATTGTCACCGCCGGCCCAAGAGATGGTCAACGTACCGCCGCGAGTTTCGACCCGCACCGGCGAATCGAGAAGCCCGCGCGCGATTCCGGCGACCACCGCGGCGCAGGCGCCGGTTCCGCACGAGAGCGTCTCGCCCGCGCCACGCTCCCACACGCGCAGCGCGATCCGGTGCCGGTCGTGCACCTGCATGTAACCGGCGTTCACGCGGCTGGGAAAGCGCGCATGGCGCTCGAGCCGCGGGCCCTGAGTGCCGACCGGGCTGGAGTCGACGTCTTCCACGATCTGGACTGCGTGCGGATTGCCCATCGAGAGAATGGCGAGTTCCACCGTGTCGCCTTCAACGCTCAGCTTTTCCCATTGTGGCCTGGTAGGAGGGCCCATGTTCACGCTCACCTCGCCGTCGGCTTCGAGGCGCGGCACGATGGTCCCGCCGAGCGTGAGGACGCGCAGCTCGCGCTTGGTGGTGAGGCCCTTGCCGTGGACGAACTTCACGAAGCAGCGCGCGCCATTGCCGCACTGCTCGACCTCGCCGCCGTCGGCGTTGAAGATGCGGTAGCGGAAGTCGCTGTCGCCGCCGCCCGGCTCGACCACCAGGATCTGGTCGCAGCCGACGCCGAAATGCCGGTCCGCGAGGCGCTGGAGCTGCGCCCTCGACAGGCCGAACGGCTCCTTGGTCGCATCGATCACCACAAAATCGTTCCCGGCGCCCTGCATCTTGGTGAACGCGAGCTTCATGCGAGCGCCGCCTGGACCCGCCCGCAGCCCATGTGGCCCGCGCCCACGGCCCCGACTCTCAATAGAATTTTGCTTCCCCTTCCGGGCGGGTCTTGAACCGCTTGTGCATCCAGAGGTACTGCTCGGGCATCTCCAGCACGCGCTCCTCGATGAAGGCCAGCATGCGCCGCGCATCGGCCGTGTCGTCGCCGCTCGGAAAGCCTTCCCACGGCGGATAAAGTCTCGCGACGTAGCGGCCGTCGGCCAGCATGCGCGTTACGCAGGGCACGACGCGGGCGCCCGTGATGCGGGCAATATACGATAGTCCAACGGTCGTCGCGGCCGGCACGCCGAAGAAGGGCACGAACACCGAAGCCCTCGGGCCGAAATCCATGTCGGGAAGGTAATAGAACGCTTCGCCGGCCTGCACCGCGCGCAGGATCTTGCGGATGCCCGCCTGCCGCGGATAGATCGCGCCGCCGAAGCGAAGTCGCCCCGCGTGGAGCAGCCGGTCGAGCAGCGGATCCTTCTGGCGCGAGTACATGCTCGCCAGGCGCGGCCACTGCTTCGCGAGGCGGATTCCGCCCGCGTCCAGGCCGAGAAAGTGCGGAGCGAGCAGGACGATGCGCTGGCCCGCGAGGGCCTGCAGATGCTCGAAGCCCTCGAGCTGAACCAGCGCCTCGACGCGCTCGGGCGCCGACCACCACAGGATGCCGCGGTCGATGAAGCTTCGCAGGAAGGCGCGAAAGTGGGCGCGCGCGATCGCCTCGCGCTTCTGTTCGCTCCAGCGTGGAAAGCACTTTGCCAGATTGACGCGCGTGACCTTGCGCCGTTCCGGGATGAGCCAGAACACGACCGATCCCATCGCCTCGCCGATCACCGCGACGGCACGGAACGGCAGGAAACGCACCAGCCACATGAATCCGACGAGCACGCGCCCCAGCAGTCGGCTAAGCAGGACGCGCTCCTCTCGGAACCTTGTAGCGGTTGTAGCTCCAGAGGTACTGGCCCGGACATTCGCGCACCAGGTCCTCGAGCGCGCGGTTGAGCCGCCGAGTCGCGGTTTCGCCTGCCAGCTTTGCCGGAAAGGGCTCCACCCGCATCTCAAAGCCACGCCCCCACGGCAGCCTGCGCCCGAAGACGAGGAAGCAGCGAACGCCTTCGCGCTCCGCCAGCCGCGCGGCGAGGGTCATGGTGTAAGCCGGGCGGCCGAAGAAATCCGCCCAGTCGCCTTCGCCTTCGCCCGGCACCTGGTCGGGCAGGAGGCCGACCGCCTCGCCGTCGCGCAGCGCCTTGAAGATCGCGCGCACGCCGCTCATGTCGGCCGGGACGAGGCGCACGTTCGGCCGGTTGCGCCCCTGGCGCATGAGCGGCTCGAGCCAGCCGATCTTGGGCGGCCGGTAGAGCACGGTGATCGGCATGTGCAGCGCTGCGTATTGCGCGGTGACCTCGAAGCAGCCGATGTGCGGAGTGAGAAAAAGCACCGGCTTTTTCTCCTCGCGCGCGGCGAACGCCTGCTCCATGCCGTCCACCCTGCGCACCATCGCGGCGACCTCGGCGTGCGAGCGGAACCACAGCGCAGGCAGCTCGGTAACCATTTTGCCCGCCGCGCCGATCGCCTCGCGGCGGATGCGCGCGTCGGTGTAGACGGCCTGGCGCAGATTGGCGCGCAGGTTCCCGCGATAGGTGGGCGAGATCCCATAGATCACCCAGCCGAGGATGCTTCCCAACGCGTGCAACAGCGGCAGCGGCAGCTTCCCGGCGAGACGCAGGAGAACGCTGGGGAAAGACAAGATTTTGGTATCCTTGCGCCCTCCCATAAGAAGGCGCACGCAATGAGCGAATTTCTGTTTACTTCCGAATCGGTGTCCGAAGGGCATCCGGACAAGGTCGCCGACCAGATCTCCGACGCCGTGCTCGACGCGATTCTAGCCCAGGACCCCCGCTCGCGCGTCGCCGCCGAAACGCTGGTCAAGAACAATCTCGTGGTGCTCGCGGGCGAGATCACCACCAATGCGCGGGTCAACTTCGACGCGGTCGCGCGCAAGACTATCCGGCGCATCGGCTACACCGATCCGAAGATCGGTTTCGATACCCACACCTGCACAGTGATCGTCGCCTACGGCGAGCAGTCGCGCGACATCGCCCAGGGCGTCGACCGCGCGGTCGACCTCGACCAGGGCGCGGGCGACCAGGGACTCATGTTCGGCTATGCCTGCGACGAGACACCGGGCCTCATGCCGATGCCGATCTATCTCTCGCACCGCCTGGTCGAGCGCCAGGCCGAGGTGCGCCGCGACGGCCGCCTGCCATGGCTGCGCCCGGACGCCAAGTCGCAGGTCACGCTGCGTTATGTGAACGGCAAGCCCGAATCGATCGACACCGTCGTGCTCTCGACCCAGCACGCCCCGGGTATCGCGCACAAGCAGCTCGAGGAAGCCGTGATCGAGCACGTGGTGAAGCCGGTGCTGCCGAAGCACATGGTCAAGGGCAAGATCAAGTACCTGGTGAACCCGACCGGCGCGTTCGAGATCGGCGGGCCGACCGGCGACTGCGGCCTCACCGGCCGCAAGATCATCGTCGACACCTACGGCGGCTCGGCGCCGCACGGCGGCGGCGCGTTTTCGGGCAAGGACCCGTCGAAAGTCGATCGTTCAGCCGCGTATGCGGCCCGTTACGTCGCAAAGAACATCGTCGCCGCGGGCCTCGCTTCGAAATGCCTGGTGCAGGTCTCCTACGCCATCGGCGTCGCCCAGCCCACGAGCGTCATGGTCACCACGCACGGCACCGGGAAGATCGCCGACGACAAGCTGGCGCAGCTCGTGCTCGAGAACTTCGATCTGCGCCCGAGAGGCATCATCCAGATGCTCGACCTCCTTCGGCCGATCTACGAGAAGACCGCGGCCTACGGCCACTTCGGACGCGAGGAGCCCGAGTTCACCTGGGAAGCGACCGACAAGGCGCTCGCGCTGAAACAAGCAGCGTAAGGCTACCCATTCGAGAGCGCGCGGCACGCCTAGATCTAAAAGATCTTGGATTGCCCGCGCCATTGACGGACCATCTGTCCGGTCCCGGGCAGACGGGGAAATCCCGCGGCGCGCATACTGGGCCATCGCCGGTGTACGAGCCGGAAAAATCCAACGCAGTCGGGCCCAGGAGACGCAATGCGGCTAGCAAGGTTCATTACCGAGAATCTCGAGGACATCCTCGTGGAGTGGGAGACGTTCGCCTCGTCGCTGGTGGCCCCGGGCCAAGTGATGACCTCCCTCGCGCTGCGCGACCATGCGAGCCAGATCCTGCTCGCCATCGTGGAGGACATCGAGTCGAGCCAGACCGACCTCGAGCAGGCCTACAAGTCCAAGGGGTTCGCGCCGATCGCCGAGGCGACGAGGACCGCCGCCATGACGCACGGCGCGCTGCGCCATCTCGCCGGGTTCGACCTGCGCCAGCTCGCGGCGGAATTCCGCGCCCTCCGGGCGAGCGTGCTGCGCCTTTGGCTGAAGCGCGGCGTCGAGGACGCAACCGCGTTCTACCAGATGACGCGCTTCAACGAAGCGATCGACCAGGCGCTCGCCGAGTCCATCTCCAACTACTCCGATGAAGTGGCGCGCTCGCGGGACACGTTCCTCGCGATCCTCGGCCACGATCTGCGCAGCCCCCTCTCCGCGATTGCCAATTCGGGCCTCTACCTTTCGGCGCCGGGGTTGCTGCCCACCGGCGCGCCGCTCGAGGCTGCGCAGCGCGTCACCAAAAGCGCGGCGCGCATGAGCGCCATGATCCGGGATTTGCTGGAATACACGAGGACGCGGCTAGGCCGCGTCATCCCGATCCAGCGCGAGGCGGGAAGCATGGGGCAGATCTGCAGGACCGCCTACGACGAGATCCGGGCCGTACACCCGGAGCGGACTTTCCGCCTCGAAATCTCCGGCAACCTCGAAGGCCGGTTCGACGCCGAGCGCCTCCAGCAGGTGCTGTCGAACCTCCTGGACAACGCGGTGCGGCATGGCGAAAGGAGCGAGGCGATCACGCTTTCAGCGCTCGGGGATGAAGAGAAGGTCACGGTGCGAGTCAAGAACCACGGCCGACCGATTCCGGCCGACCAGCTCCAGGTGATCTTCAACCCGCTGGTGCAAATCCCGCCGGGTTTCGTGGACGAGGACAGCAATTCCTCCACGAGCCTGGGCCTCGGGCTCTACATCGCCCGGGAGATCGTGGCGATGCATGGCGGCACGATCGAGGCCGAATCCTCGGCGAAGAACGGCACGGTTTTCAGCGCCCGCCTGCCGAGAAGGCCGGCCGAAGCCCGCGCGTAGCCGCTGCAGCTACCGCTGGGGAAAGCAGCCGCTCACTCTCGCGCTTCACCACCGCGTAGCACTCGCAGGCGCGCGCCTCGAGCCCCGCGCGATCCAGTACGGTGATCGTGCCGCGGCTGTAGGTGATCAGGCCTTCGCGCTCGAGCTTGCCGGCGGACTCCGTGACGCCCTGGCGGCGCACGCCGAGCATGTTGGCGATCAGTTCCTGGGTCATGTGCACCGTGTTCGCGGGCAGGCGATCCAGGCTGAGCAGGAGCCAGCGGCAAAGCTGCTGGTCCAGCGAATGGTGCAGGTTGCAGACCGCGGTCTGCGAGATCTGAGTAATGAGCGCCTGCGTAAACTTCAAGAGGATGAGCTGCAGCGCTCCGCCCTCGGCGAAGGCCGCTTTCACCACGCGTGCCGGCAGCCGATAGGCCCTGCAAGCGCTCTGCACGACGCCCCGGTTGGGCGTCGTCTCGCCGCCCATGAAGAGGGAGATGCCGATCATTCCCTCTTTTCCGACCACCGCGAGCTCCGCCGAGTGGCCGCCCTGGGTGACATAGAGCAGCGATACGATGCCCTCGACTGGGAAATAGACATAGTCGAGCTGCCCGCCGGATTCGTACACCGACTGGCCGAGCGGCATCTCGACGAGCTCGAGCGACGGCAGCAGCCGCTGGTAGCTAGCCGGGGGCAGCGCCGCGAGGAGCAGGTTCCGCGTCGGCGGAAGCGCGGGCATCATTTGCGACTCCCGGCAAGCCGCATGCCTAGAGCTGAAGCGCAATGCCGCTTGCAATCGGTGTACCGTGGATACATTGGATTGCATAGGTCCTTCACCGTACCGAAGCGTTCGCGGTCAACGGGCTTGGCTACGGAGATGATCGCGTGATCGCCTTCCTCGATTTCAAGAAGGACGAGTGGCTCCTGTCTCTCGTCGGCCACGGCTGCCTCTGCTAGTTTCGCACTATGCGGCCACACACGCCTGCCCGGGATGCCGCAGGACCCTGCGTCGCATTCGCCGACGTTTCGTTGACCGCGTTCTAAGTCTTATTAGCCCGTGCAAGCGGTATCGCTGTTTGCAATGTGGATGGCAAGGCGTCGTCCGAAATCAAAAAAGCTAGCGACCTTAAAAGGTGTACGCGAAGACGCTTCCCATGATGCTCTTGCGCTAAAGTAGCCGCCTCACGAAATCGCGGTCATTCTCGAGGTGAACCCATGAACCCCCCCTTCCGCGCCGACCATGTCGGCAGTCTGCTGCGTCCGCAGGAGCTCCACGAAGCACGCGCAAAGGCAAAACGGGGCGAGATCGCCGAGGAAGCACTGAAGGCGGTGCAAGACCGCTGCATCAAGGAAGTCATCGCGCTGCAGGAGTCGATCGGCATCCCGGCGGTGACCGACGGCGAGTTCAGGCGCGACTGGTGGCACATCGACTTCCTTCACGGCTTCGACGGCGTGGAGCTCGCGAAGGGCGATGCCTACGGCGACGCCAAGTTCAAGGGCACCGAAGAGCAGCCGCCTTTCATGCTGATCGAGAGCCGCATCCGCCGCACGCGGCCCAACATGCTCGAGCACTTCAAGTTCCTCAAGGCGAACGTGAAGAAGGGCACGCCGAAGTTCACGATGCCCTCACCCGCGATGCTGCACGCGCGCGCCGACCGCGCCTCGATCAAGAAGACCTATCCCGACCTCGACAATTTCTGGGCCGATCTCACGCAGTGCTACCGCGAGGAGATCGCGGACCTCTACAAGGCGGGCTGCCGCTACCTGCAGATCGACGACACCACCATCGCGATGTTCGGCGACCCGAAGGTGCAGGAGCAGTTTCGCAAGCTTGGGGACGATCCCAAGAGGGACGTGGCGCTTTATGCCGAAGCCGTCAACGCCGCGATCCGCGACGTGCCCGACGACATGGCGGTGTGCATCCATACCTGCCGCGGCAACTTCAAGAGCACCTGGCTCGCCAGCGGCAGCTACGACTACGTCGCCGAGACAGCGTTCTCCAAGATCGACGTCGACGGCTTCTTCCTCGAGTTCGACACCGAGCGCGCCGGCGGCTTCGAGCCGCTGCGCTACATTCCCAAGGGGAAGAAGGTGGTGCTCGGCCTGGTGAGCTCCAAAATCCCCAGCCTGGAAAGCAAGGATGCGCTGAAGCGGCGGATCGAGCAGGCTTCGAAGTTCGTGCCCCTCGAGAACCTTTGCATCAGCCCGCAGTGCGGCTTCTCCAGCACCCACCACGGCAACAACCTGACCGAGGAGCAGGAGAAGGCGAAGCTGCGCCTGTGCATCGACACCGCGCGCGAGGTCTGGGGCGAGTAGACTTTAACTCTTCTCAAGCCCAGGGAGGGGGAGATGAAGAGGCTCATCGCAGCCGGCGCGGCCGGCATCGCGCTCGCTTTCCAGGTCGTCAGCACTCAAGCGCAGGAACCGAAGGGCAACGCGCCGCAAGCGCTCAAGGGCGAATACCGGCTCGGCGTGCTCGAGCCGCTCACCGGAAACCTTGCGGTGCAGGGCAAGCTCCACCTCGAGGGCTACGAGATCATGCGCGACCTCATCAACAGCCGCTTCGGCGGCGTGATGGGCCGCAAGCTCGTCCTCGTGGTGGGCGACGCGCCCGACCCGACCGCCGCGGCCTCCGAGGCCACGCGGCTCGCCACGCGCGAGCGGGTGAAGATCATCACCGGCACGTTTTCCTCGACCCTGTGCGGCGCGGCGAGCGAGGCGGCGGCGCGCCAGAACGTCATCTACTGGGAGACCTCGTGCGTCGATCCGCGCTTTACGCGCCGCGGATTGAAGAACGTGTTCCGCACCGAAATCGACGGCGTCGGCTTCGGCTTCTATAACGTGGAGTTCATCGCCAAGTACCTCGCGCCGCGCCTGGGCAAGAAGCCGAACGAGCTGCGCATCGCGTACATCGCCGAGGATTCCTCGTACGGCCAGGGCGTCACCGAGGCCGCGCGGGAGCGCGCCAAGAAGGAATTCGGCATGCAGGAGGTGGCGCTCGAGTACTACACCTTCACGACCAACGACCTCACGCCCGTCATCCTCAAGCTGAAGAGCGCGAACCCGGACGTGGTGCACCACATCGCGCGCGACCAGGACGCGATCTTGTTCTGGCGCCAGGCGCGCGAGCAGAATTTCGACGTCAAGGCGGTGGTGCACGCCGGCGCGACCGGCTACGGCAATCCCGGCTTCGGCAAGGCGCTCGGCAACGACGCCAACGGACCCTTTGCGCTGAGCGAGCCCGGCGTGGGCTTCCTCGTGGACAAGATGCGGCCCGACGGGCAGAAGATCGAGCGCGCCTTCCGCGAGGCGATCAAGGCGAAGACCGGTTCGGACGTCCCGACCGGCGGCCACCAGCTCGCCGCGGGCGGGCTGTGGCTCCTGAAGGTCGTGCTCGACGCCGCGAAAACCGACGACCTGGAGAAGTTCCGCGCCGCGGTGATGAAGATGGACGTCCCGGTCGGCAGCCTGATCAACGGCTGGGGCGTAAAGTTCGACGAATCCGGCCAGAACTCGAACCAGCGCGTGCAGCATTACATGCTGCAATGGCAGGACGGCTCGCTCGTCACCGTGTGGCCTGAAGAACTCACGGGCAACCGCGCGAAGTGGGTGCCGCTCGGGCCGTGGAATCAACGTAAATAACACGCGCAAGTAGCGCTCTGATCTCCCAGCTTGTCGTCTCGACGATCCTGCTCGGCGGGATCTACGCCCTCATCGCCGTCGGGCTGACGCTGATTTTCGGCGTCATGCGCGTGGTGAACTTCGCTCACGGCGAGTTCCTGATGCTCGGGATGTACGCGGCGTTCTGGGCCTTCACCCTGCTGCACGCGGACCCGTACCTGACGCTCGTCATTGCAGTACCGCTGTTCCTTGCCGTCGGCTGGGGAAGCTACGCGCTCATCATGCGTCCGATCGTGCACACCTCGCACAACGTGCAGGTATTCACGACCGTCGGGCTCTCCATCGTGCTGCAGAACCTCGCGCTCGTGCTCTGGGCCGGCGACGCGCGCTTCGTGCGCACGAGCTACTACGCATCGGTGATCAATCTGGGGGACGCGGTGCTGAACCTCGCGCAGGCGGTGGCCTTCGTCCTGGCCGTCGCCGTCACCGCGGCGCTCTTCGCCTTCATGCGCCTTTCCTATACCGGCAAGCTCATGCGCGCCACCGCTCAGGATCGCTCCGCCGCGATGCTCATGGGCATCGACACGGACCGCATCTACGCGCTCACCTGGGCCGTCGGCATCGCCTGCGTCGGCGCCGCCGGCGTGCTGCTGGCACCGATCTACCCGGTCTACCCGACCGCCGGCCTGCAATTCGTGCTCATCGCCTATATCGCGGTCGTGCTCGGCGGACTGGGCGACATGGCCGGCGCGCTGATCGCGGCGCTCATCATCGCCGCCGTGGAGGTCATCGGGTCCTACACGATCGGCACTTCGTGGAAGGAGGTGCTCTACCTTCTTCTCTTCATCGCCATCCTCGTCGTGCGGCCCGCGGGCCTCTTCGGCCAGCGCGGCTCGGAGACGCTCGGCGTGTGAGGACCTTCGCGCCGGCGATCGCGTTCTTCGCGGCGGCAGGCCTCGCGCCGTGGGTCGTGGACGACGCATTCTTTCTCGATACGCTGGTGCTCATTCTCGTGTGGGGATGCGCGGCGGGCGCGTGGAACATCGCCGGCGGCTACGCGGGACAGATCTCGCTCGGCCATTCCGCATTCTTCGGCCTTGGCGCGTACGCTGCCGCGCTCTGCGGCGTGCGCTGGAACATTTCGCCGTGGTACGGCGTGGCGATCGGTGCCGGCGTGGCGACCGCGGCCGGGACGGTCATCGGCTTTCTCGCGAATCGCCTGCGCGGACCGTACTTCGTCATCGCGACGATCGCGGTGTCGCAGGTGCTCCTCCTCGGCGCCGCCCGCTGGCGCGGCTTTACCGCCGGGTCCGAAGGGATCCCGGTGCCGTTTCGCGCGGGGTTCTGGACGCTTGGCATCGCCGACAAGCGCATCTGGGTTTGGATCGTCCTCGTCCTTGCCTTGCTTATCTATTTGGCACAACTGTATTTGGAACGCTCGCGGCGAGGATTTCAGCTCGCGGCGGTGCGTGAAGACGAGGATGCGGCACTCTCGCTGGGAGTGCGGGCGCGCCGGCTCAAGGTCGCGGCGATCGCCGCGAGCGCGGCCTTCACGGCGGTGTGCGGCGCGCTTTGGGCGCAGTACGTCGGCTTCGTCGATCCGCTGTACGTTTTCTCGGTCGACTTGTCGGTTCGCTTCTCGCTCGCCGCCATCATCGGCGGCCTGGGGACCGCGCTCGGACCTTTCCTCGGCGCCGTGCTCGTCACTACCGTGGAGACGTGGCTGCGCGCCGAGTTCGGCGGCCTCGGCTCGCATCTGGTCGGGCTTTATCTCATTCTCTATGGCACCGCTCTTATTCTGATGGTGCGGTTTGCGCCACGGGGCCTCATAGGGTTTTTCTACAGGCGATGAGCCTTCTTACCGTCCGGCGCCTGAGCAAGAGGTTTGGCGGCATAACCGCCAACCGGGAGATCACCTTCGAGGTGGCCGCCGGCGAGCTCGTCGGCATCATCGGCCCGAACGGCGCCGGCAAATCCACCCTCTTCGAGTGCATCAGCGGCTTCTACGCGCCCGACGAAGGCGAAGTCGAGCTCGACGGGAAGCGGCTCACGGGGCTTTCGCCGGACCTCGTCTGCCGGCGCGGCATCGCCCGCACCTTCCAGAAGCTGCGCCCCTTCCAGGGCATGACCGTGGCGGAAAACGTCATGGTCGGCGCGCTCACCCGCACGCGCGACGTGAAGCAGGCGCGCGAGCAGGCGCACGAGTGGCTGCGCCGGGTTGGCCTGTCTGAAAAGGCGAACGCCTACGCCCGCACGCTCTCGACCGGGCAGCGCAAGCGCCTCGAGCTCGCGCGTGCGCTCGCGACCGGCCCGCGCCTGCTCCTTCTCGACGAAGTGACCGGCGGCGTGGACCAGCGCTCGATTCCGGCGCTAGTGGAGCTGGTGCGGGAGCTGCACGCGGGCGGCCTCACGCTCCTCGTGATCGAGCACAACATGCGCGTCGTCACCGCGGTCGCGCAGCGCATCATCGCGCTGCACATGGGCGAGGTCATCGCCGACGGCCCACCCGCCGCCGTGGCCCGCAGCCCCAAGGTGGTCGAGGCCTACCTCGGCCAGGCGTACGTCGCGTGAACGCCGAGCCGCAACTTTCGGTCGAGGCGCTCGACGTTGCCTACGGCGAGTTCCAGGTCCTCTGGGAGGCGAGCCTGCATGCCGGCAGCGGGGAAATCGTGGCGCTCCTCGGCCCGAACGGGGCCGGCAAGTCCACGCTCGTCAACACCATCTCGGGGCTGCTGCGTCCGGTGGCGGGCAGCATCCGTTTCGAGGGCCGGCGCATCGAGGGCATGCCGGCCCACCGGCGCGCCGGCATCGGCATCGCGCATGTCCTCGAGCGAAGGCGGCTCTTTCCTTTTCTCACCGTGCACGACAACGTGCTGCTCGGCGCCCACAATGCGCGCGCCCGCCCGCACCGCGAGGAAACGCTCGCACGCCTCGAAGCCCTTCTTCCGCTGCTGAAGACACGCCGCTCGCAGCTCGCGCACAGCCTCTCCGGCGGCGAGCAGCAGATGGTGGCGATCGCGCGCGGGCTGATGGCGCGGCCAAAGCTCCTGATGATCGACGAGCCGTTTCTCGGCCTCGCGCCGCGGATGGTCGAGGAAATCGGCGCTCTGGTGCGCCGCATCCGCGACGAGCACGGCATCGCCATCCTCTTCATCGAGCAGAACGTGGAGCTGTCGCTCAAGCTCGCGGACCGCGGCGTGGTGCTCGAGTCGGGCCGCACGGTGTTGAGCGGGCCTTCGGCCGAGCTGTTGCGCTCGGCGGAGGTGAAGCGGATCTTCCTCGGCGAATTCGCCGCGTAGTCCGCTTTCGCGGTTCGAGGACTACCCGAAGGCGATGTAGCCGCTGGCGGCGGCGGCGACAAGCGAGGAGATGAAGAGCAGGCGCGGGCCGGCGTCGCGGCAGATCCGCCGCAGCACGCCGACGTGCCTCGGCAGGCGCGCGAGCGCGGCGCGGTCGAGGATCCCGGGCGCGGCCAGGCGCTTGAGCGCCGCCCGCGAATCGAACAGGCGCGAAAGCGAAAGCCGCGTGCTCGGCGCGATCGCGCCCGCCACCGGCGCGGGCTGCTTGCTGTCGATCTTGCGCGCGAGCTTCACGGTTTTCGTCGTGTCGCGCTTCGTTTCCGTGACCGGCCGGCCGCGCAGTTCGGCGAGGCAGGTGCGCAGGTCCGCGGCGAGCTCGTAGGCGTCCTGATAGCGCACCGACGAGTCTTTCTTCAGCGCGCGCGCCACCACGAAGTCGAGGAGCGAAGTGACTTCCTTGTTCCGCCGCGAAGGCGGCTCGTGCTCGACGCTGGTGACGTTGTGCGCGATCTGCGCCGAGTCGGCGCCGGCGAAGAGCATCTGGCCGGTCAGCATCTCGTAGAGCACCACGCCGAGCGAGAATACGTCGGAGCGCTGGTCGACCGCGGCGCCCGCGATCTGCTCGGGCGACATGAAGCGCGGCGTGCCGAGCACCATCCCGGTGCTGGTCTTGAAGTCGTCGGAGCGCATGCGGGCGATGCCGAAGTCCATGATCTTCGCGCCGCCGCGCTCGAGCAGCATGATGTTGCCCGGCTTGATGTCGCGGTGCACGACGCCGCGCTCGTGCGCGAAGCCGAGGCCGTCGGCCACCTGCACGGCGATCTCGACCGCTTCGTCGGTGGCAAGCCCTTTGTCCTTCAGCCGGGTGCGCAGGTCCGTGCCTTCGAGCAGCTCCATCGCCAGGTACGCGAGGTCGCCCTCCTCGCCGAAATCGAACGTCGTGACGATGCTTGGATGGTTGAGCTTGCCCGCCGCCCTCGCCTCCATGGCGAAGCGCTTCTCGTATTCCTTGCGGTTGTCGACGTCATCGGAAAGCAGGATGGTCTTCAGCGCGACCACGCGGTCGAGCGCCGGATCCTCGGCGCGGTACACGACGCCCATCGCGCCGCGGCCGAGCTCACCGACGATCTTGTAGCGTCCGATCTGCTTTTTCTTGCTCACTGGAATTTCGCCTTGTCGACGAGCCCTCGGACGTAGCGCTCGCCCTGCGCCGTGGTGGCGCGGTACTTCGCCGCGATGCCGTCGAAGAAGGCATCCTTGCCCTGCTGCGAGATGCGCCAGCCGATGCCGCTCGCGAGCAGCACGACGACGGCCGCGGTGCTGAGCGCCGCGTACGTCCGCCCGCGGCGTTGCAGCTCGTTTCGATCGCGCGTGAAGAGCTCGTGGCTGCGCAGGCTCGCATCGGTCGAGGCGCCCTTCGGCACGAGCGAGGCTTCCTGCCCCGGCGCGGCATCGGCAAGCGCGTCGCGAAAGGTGCGCGTCACGCGCACTTCCGACGCCGGCGCGAATTGTGCGACGCTCGCCGCGACCGCGATGCCGTCGCCGACCATCGCTTCCCCGACTCCGCTGCCGAGAACGCGCACCGCGCCGTGATTGATGCCGGCGCAGAGCGGCAGACCGGCCGCCGACGCCTTGAGCGCGCGCTCGGCGAGACGCAGCGCCCCCGCCGGGTTCGCCAGCACGACGATCGCCGCGCCATCGGAGGCGTCGAGCACGACCCGGCTGGCGGGCGCGAGGTCCGAAGTCGTGACGGCGATCACGGCCTCGAGCTGCGCGCGCTGGCGCGCCTGCTCGCTCGCCGGGCGGGAGGCAAAGTCCTGGATCTTCAGGAAAACGACGCTGGCTACGTACGAGCTGTCCACGGCCCGCCAGCATGCAGGCTCGGCCGATCTTTGAACAGGAACAATATCCGGGTAGAATTCACGCCGCTGAGGAGCGTTGCGTCCCCGCCAATCTGCAGTCGCTGACGCGACTGTTCCACCCGGGGTCAGGCTCAGCGAGGCGGACAACCCCCCATTCAACGGCGCTCGCACTGGAGACGGTGCGGGCGCTTTTTGCTTTCAGGAGCTCAGATGAAGATCGATTCCAAGTTCACGGATTTCAAGGTCGCCGACCTGGCGCTCGCCGACTGGGGCCGCAAGGAGATCGCGATCGCCGAATGGGAGATGCCGGCGCTGATGGCGATCCGGCAGGAATACGCTTCGCGCCAGCCGCTGAAGGGCGCCCGCATTGCCGGATCGCTGCACATGACCATCCAGACGGCGGTGCTCATCGAGACCCTGAAGGCGCTGGGGGCCGAGGTGCGCTGGGCGTCCTGCAACATCTTCTCCACCCAGGACCACGCCGCGGCCGCCATCGCCGCCGGCGGCACGCCGGTATTCGCCTACAAGGGCGAGTCGCTCGACGAGTACTGGGAATTCACCCATCGCATTTTCGAATTCGGCGGCAAGGGAAATGAGCAGGGGCCGAACATGATCCTCGACGACGGCGGCGACGCCACGCTGCTGGTCCACCTCGGCCAGAAGGCCGAGCAGAATCGCGCCCTCCTCGACGATCCGCAAAGCGAGGAGGAAGTCTCGCTTTTCAAGGCGATCAAGGCGCGCCTGCAGGCCCAGCCCGGGTGGTATTCGAAGACGGGGAAAGACATCAAGGGCGTGACCGAGGAGACGACCACCGGAGTGCACCGGCTCTACCAGATGGCGAAGGAGAAGCGGCTGCTCTTCCCGGCCATCAACGTCAACGACTCGGTGACCAAGTCGAAGTTCGACAACATCTACGGCTGCCGCGAGTCGCTGGTCGACGGAATCAAGCGCGCGACCGACGTCATGGTCGCCGGTAAGGTCGCCGTGGTCGCGGGCTACGGCGAGGTCGGCAAGGGCTCGGCGCAGGCCCTGCGCGGGCTGCAGGCGCAGGTGTGGGTGACCGAAATCGACCCGATCTGCGCGCTCCAGGCAGCGATGGAGGGCTACAAGGTCGTCACCATGGAATACGCCGCGGACAAGGCGGACATCTTCGTCACCGCGACCGGCAACTTCAAGGTCATCACCCACGAGCACATGAAGCGCATGAAGAACAACGCGATCGTGTGCAACATCGGTCACTTCGACAACGAGATCGACATCGCCGCGCTGCGCCAGTACACCTGGGAGAACATCAAGCCGCAGGTCGACCACATCATTTTTCCGGCCTCCGGATCCGAGCCGGCCAAGCGCATCATCATGCTGGCCGAAGGGCGCCTGGTGAACCTCGGCTGCGGCACCGGCCATCCCTCCTACGTCATGAGCTCGTCGTTCGCCAACCAGGTGCTCGCCCAGATCGAGCTTTTCACCAACACGGCGAAGTACCCGGTCGGCGTCTACATCCTGCCCAAGCAGCTCGACGAGAAGGTGGCGCGGCTGCAGCTCTCGAAGCTCGGCGCAATGCTGACCGACCTCAGCGACGAGCAGGCCAAATACATCGGCGTGCCGAAAGCGGGTCCGTACAAGTCGGACCACTACCGTTATTGAAAACATGAAAATCGCCGCCATGGGCGCCGGAGGCGTCGGCGGCTACTTCGGCGCCCGGTTACAGCAGGCCGGCCACGAGGTCGCCTTCTTCGCACGCGGCCGTCATCTCGAGGCGATCCGCTCGAGCGGGCTCAGAATCGAGAGCCCGCACGGCGACGCGCTGCTCAAGGTCCGGGTGCTCGAGGAGCCGCGCGATGCGGGCGTGGTCGACATCGTGCTTTTCGCCGTGAAGCTCTGGGACACCGAGGCGGCCGCGGAGAAGCTGCGGCCGGTCGTCGGGCCCGAGACCGCGATCATCCCGTTCCAGAACGGCGTCGAGTCGATCGCGCGCCTGAGAAAAGTGTTTCCGGAAAAAGCTGTGCTCGGGGGATCAGCCTATATCGCAACCCGGGTCAAGTCGCCGGGCGTGATCGAGCACACCGGCGAGATGTCGCGGCTGCAGTTCGGGCCGGTTCTGCCTTCCCAAAAGGAAAAAGCCGCAGCGTTCCTGGCGGCCTGCCGGGAAGCGAAGATCAACGCCGAGATTCCCGACGACATCGTCAGGGCAAACTGGGAGAAGTTCGTCTTCCTGGTCGCGGTCTCGAGCGCCACTGCGGTGGCGCGCGCGCCGCTCGGCGTCGTGAGGAGCGACCCCGACCTGCGCTGGCTCTTCGAGCAGGCGATGCGCGAGACCTGGCGCCTGGGACGCGCGCGCGGCGTCGCACTCGCCGACGACTTCGTCGAGGCGCGCATGAAATTCGCCGACGGCCTGCATGCCGGCATGAAGGCTTCGCTCGCGCACGACCTCGAGAACCGCGGCCGGCTCGAGGCGCCCTGGCTCTGCGGCGCCGTCGCGAGGATGAGCGAAGAGGCGGGCCTGGACGCGCCCGTCAACCGCGCGGTGTACGCGGCGCTCAAGCCCTACATCGATGGACAATAGTTTCGAGTTCTTTCCGCCCAAGACGCCGGAAGGGAAAGCGAAGCTGCGCGCGGCCTGGCGCGAGCTGGCGGCGCTCAAGCCGCGGTTTTTCTCCTGCACCTTCGGCGCCGGCGGCTCGACGCGCGAGGGCACGCTCGAAACGGTGCTCGAGATCCGCGCCGCCGGACACGAGGCGGCGCCGCATCTCTCGTGCATCGCCTCGACGCGCAAGGATCTCGCCGAGCAGCTCGAGCGCTACCGCTCGAACGGCATCCGCCACCTCGTCGCACTGCGCGGCGACCTGCCCTCCGGCCTCGCCGCCGCGGGCGAGCTGCGCTACGCGAGCGAGCTGGTGAGCTTCGTCCGCGAAACGACCGGCGACTGGTTCCGCATCGAGGTCGCCTGCTATCCGGAATACCATCCGCAGACGCGCAGCGCCGCCGACGAGGTGCGCAATTTCAAGCGCAAGGTGGACGCCGGCGCGGACTCGGCCATCACGCAGTATTTCTACAACGCGGACGCTTACTTCCGCTTCGTCGACGAGGCGCGGCGCGCCGGTATCGGCGTTCCCATCGTGCCCGGGATCATGCCGATCGCGAACTTCGCCCAGCTCGCGCGCTTCTCCGACGCCTGCGGCGCCGAGATCCCGCGCTGGATGCGGGTCAAGCTGGAGAGCTACCGCGACGACACCAAGTCAATCCGGGCTTTCGGCGTCGACGCGGTCAGCGACCTGTGCCGCAAGCTGATCGACGCCGGCGTTCCGGGGCTGCACTTCTACACGCTGAACCAGGCCGCGCTCTCGGTCGAGATCTGGCGCCGGCTCGGCCTCTAGCCCCGCAGCGCCTGCGTCAGCCAGTCAGCGCGTCCGCAGCCAGTCTTTCGCCTGCTCGACGTCGCGGAAGTTGCGCACCATGAGGCTGCGCCTCTCGGCGAGCATGTCGATGTACTGGTTCGCCATCTGAGCGACCGGCGTGCGGTGCACGAGCGCGATGCTGTGCTCGGGCGTGAAGCCGATCCTCGGCAGCTCGTCGATCAGCTGCTGCTGGCTGGCGAGCGAGAGCGGAAACCTCTGGTCGAGCTCGATCAGGATGCGTGGGCGCTCAAGCCTGTCGCTCTCGGCGAGCACCTGGGCGCAAAGCGCGGAGGGCGCAACGTCGGTCTCGCGGCCGGACACCTCGACCCGGAGGAACTCCGGATCGGCCCCGATCTCGTACTCCATCTTTATGCCGCCCGCTTCTTGCGCTGCGCGTCCTTGACGTGCATCTGGGCGTAGGCGCCGTGCGCGGCCGCCTCGGCATCGCCCACGTGCACCGGCATGCCCATGTCCGAGAGCACGGAGCCGAGCGCCGACAAGCACAGCATGACGTTGTCGGGGCGGCACGAATACCCCATCAGGCCGATGCGCCAAATCTTGCCGGCGAGCGGGCCGAGGCCGGCGCCGATCTCGATACTGAACTCGTTCAGCAGGCGCTTGCGCACTTCGGCTTCGTTCACGCCCTCGGGACAGCGCACGGCGTTCATCTGCGGCAGCTGGTATTTCTCGGCCACCAGCATCTTCATGCCCATCGCCTCGAGGCCGGCCTTCAGCGCGAGGTGGTGGCGTGTGGCGCGCGCCCACGCGTTCTCGAGCCCTTCCTCGCGGATCAGCAGCAGCGCCTCGTGCAGCGCGAACAGCGAATTGGTCGGCGCGGTGTGGTGGTAGGTGCGCGTACCGGCGCTCCAGTAATTGAACAGCAGGTTCATGTCCATGAACCAGCTGTGGATCTTGTCCTTGCGCGCCTTGACGTGCTCGACCACCCGCTCGCTGAACGAAACCGGCGAGAGGCCAGGCGTGCAAGACAGGCACTTCTGGCTCGCGGAGTAGATCGCGTCGATGTCCCATTCGTCGACCTTCACCGGCGTGCCGCCGAGCGTGGTCACCGCGTCGACGATCACCATCGCTCCGTACTTGTGCGCGATCTGCGTCAGCGTCTTGGCGTCGGACTGGCAGCCGGTCGACGTTTCGCCGTGCACGAACGCGACCACCTTCGCGTCCTGATTCTTCTTCAGCGCGTCCTCGACCTTGCTCGGGTCGACCGGCTCGCCCCACTTGTCCTCGACCAGGATCGGCGTGCCGCCGCAGCGGATCACGTTCTCCAGCATGCGGCCGCCGAACACGCCGTTCTGGCACACGACCACCTTGTCGCCCGGCGCCACCATGTTGACGAAGCAGTACTCCATGCCGACCGAGCCGGGACCCGACAGCGGGAAGGTGAGCGCATTCTTCGTCTGGTAGACGTAGCGCAGGAGCGACTTCAGCTCCTCCATCATCTCGACGAAGACCGGGTCGAGGTAGCCGATCGCCGGCTGGCTCATGGTCGTCAGCACGCGCGGATGAATTTCGGTCGGACCGGGGCCCATGAGCGTGCGCTGCGGAGGATGGAACGACTGGATGCGTTTGGTGGGCGCGTATTGGCTCATGGGATCGCTCTCTGTAAGACCGAAGGGAAGGTGCTCGGGGCGCGATTTGACGCGCACCGGATTCTTGGCGCTCGCCTCGTTGACGACGTCGAGCGCGCTGATGCGGCCTTGCGTGACGCGCTCGATCTCGCCCGCCCAGCGCGCCGGCACGTACCCGGTCTTGACCCAGTTGTGCACGACGGCGCGGTCGAGGTGGAAGGCGCGCGCGACGTCGGCCTGGCTGCCGAAGATCTCCACCAGGCGCGCGGCGCAGTTCATGGGCCGCAAGTCTAGGGTGTCAAACTGAGCTTGACAATGGTCTCGAGGGATCGCTCGCCGGCGTAACATCCGGCCGCATGGACGAGCCCACCATCCCGGTGAAACCGCTCACCGAAAAGCAGCCGGCCGGCAAGGCGGAGCTTGCGCCGGCGCCGCCACCCCCGATAGCGAAATCAGAGCCACCGCCGCCGCGGTCCGAGCCGACGATTACGTTCAAACCGGAAACCGCCGCCGAGGCCTGGCTGGGTCTCCTCGCCGCGCGCGGCGTCAAGTATCTCTTCGCGAACGGTGGCACCGACTTCGCGCCGGTGGTCGAGG
>JBJMWH010000149.1:0-7014 GCA_045810245.1 Burkholderiales bacterium
TTCCCGGGATGGATGTGCCCGCAGCCCGGGCATTTCCGGTCGCTGGCATAGAAGGCCTCGAAGAGCGGCGGCAGGTCGGCGACGATGTCCTGCACGTTCACCTCGACGCGGTGGATGCGGGTCCAGCAGCGCGGGCAGTACCACTCGAAGGCGTCGTTCACGTCGCGCGGCCGCATCTTCTCCACCACCAGGCCGACCGTGCCGGCCGGGCGTTGCGGCGAGTGCCGGAAATGGCCCGGAATGAGCAGGATCTCGCCTTCGAGTATCGGGATATCGCGTGGTCTTCCGTCCTCGAGCGCTTTCAGCACGATGTCGCCGCGCAACTGGTAGAAGAATTCCTCGTACGGGTCGTCGTGGTAGTCGCTGCGCGCGTTGGGGCCGCCGATCACCTGGATGATGAGGTCCTCGGCCTCGCGGAACACGAGCTGGTTGCCCACCGGCGGCTTCAGCAGGTGTGCGTGGGCGTCGATCCAGCGGCTGAAATTGAAGGCGGAAATCGCCACGGGCGTTTATTCCGCAGGCATTCTAGAATAGCGCTGCAGCGCCCCTGAGACTATAAGATGAAACTCAACTCCAGGACGTATGCCGACACCCTCGTAGTAGCGCCCACGGGCAGGCTCGACCACGACAACTGCGACGCCTTCCGCGCCGGGCTGCAGCCCCTCATCGACCGGGCGCTCGCCAGCCGCCAGCGCATCGTGGTCGACCTTTCCGGCCTCGAATACGTCTCCTCGGCGGGCCTGCGCTGCTTCATGCTGGCCGCCAAGCAGGCCGGCACCCAAGGGGGCAAGATCGTGCTCGCCGCGCTGCGGCCCGTAGTGGCCGAGATCTTCCAGATCAGCCGCTTCGACATGGTGTTCGAGCTCCATCCATCGGTCCGGGAGGCCCTTGCCGCGGTGTCGCCGGACGCGGCCGCGGCCTTCGACCGGGGTTAGCGCGCCGCGATGCGCGTGCGGTTCTGGGGCACCCGCGGGTCGATGCCGGTATCGCTCACCTGGCACGACCTGCGCGACCGCCTGGCGCAGGCGCTGGTCGCGGCGAACGGCCGCGGCCTCGACGACATCCAGAAGGCCGCCGCATTCGTCGAGCACGAGCTCGACTTCGCGCTCTCGCACACCTTCGGCGGGCATTCCTCGTGCGTGGAATTCGAGACCGGCAGCGACCAGTACTTCGTCTGCGACATGGGGAGTGGCGCGCGGCCCTTCGGCGCCCACGTGCTGGCGCGCCAGTCGGGCCGGCCGGCGGTGGTCAACATTTTTATGTCGCACATGCATTGGGACCACATCATGGGCTTCCCCTTCTTCGGGCCCGCCTACGTCCCGGGCACGCGGCTTCGCATCTACGGCTGCCACGCCGACCTGGAGGACGCGCTGCGTCGGCAGCAGGAGCCGCCCTCCTTCCCGGTGCCGTTCGCGCACCTCACCGCGACGATCGAATTCGTGCCGCTCGTCCCGGGCCAGACGTGCGAGGTGGCCGGCGTCAAGGTGACGGCCGCGCCGCAGTTCCATTCGGGCGAATCGTACGGCTTTCGCTTCGAGCGCGAGGGCAGGAGCTTCGTCTACAGCACCGACTCGGAGCACAAGCTCGACGACATCCGTGAGACCCAGCGCATCGTCGAGTTCTTCCGCGGCGCCGATCTCGTCATCTTCGACGCCATGTATTCGCTCGCGGAGGCGGTCTCCGTGAAGGCGGACTGGGGCCATTCGAGCAACGTCGTGGGCGTGGAGCTCTGCCAGATGGCCCAGGTGAAGAAGCTCGCGCTCTTCCACCACGAGCCGGCGAACGACGACAGCGCGATCCACCGCATCCTCAGGGACGCGCGCCGGCTGGAGGAGCTGACGCGCCAGGGACGCGGGCTCGAGGTCACGGCGGCTTACGACGGGATGGAGATCGATCTCTGACCCGCGCGCGCGCCGCCGCGGCCGCCCTCGTGGCCCTGCTGCTCGCGCTCGTCGCATGGTCGCCGACGCCGGTCCAGTCGGTCCGCGAGACGCTCTTCGACTCCTACCAGCGCCTGCTGCCGCGCGAGCGCCGCAGCGCCCCGGCGACGATCGTCGAAATCGACGAGGCGACGCTCGCCGAGTATGGGCAGTGGCCCTGGCCGCGCACGCTCGTGGCGGAGCTCGCCACGCGCATCGCCGAGCACGAGCCCGCGGCGATCGGCTTCGACCTGCTGTTCCCCGAGCCCGACCGCTTCTCGCCCGCCGAGATTTCGCGCCTCGTGCCGCTGCCCGAAGAGCTGGCGCAGCGCCTGGAGCGCCTGCCGAGCAACGACGCCTGGCTCGCGCTCGCGATCCAGGACCACAAGGTGGTGCTCGCCGTGGCCGGCCTGGAGGAGCGCGCGCCGCGCGGCTCGCCGCCGCTGCGCGAGTATGGGAAGCTCCTCGCAAGCGTGCCCGAGATCGACCACGCGGCCGCCGGGCGCGGCCTCATCAGCGTCGACATGCCGGAGCGGCTGGTGCGCCGCGTGCCCCTCGTGGCCCGCGTCGGCGACACCCCGGTTCCGGCGCTCGCACTCGAACTGTGGCGCGTGGGGACCGGCGCGCACCAGTTCTCCCTGAGCGACGCGGGCGACGGCCTGCTGAACGTGGAGTTTGCTGGCGCGTCGGTCCCGGTGCAACGCGACGGCTCGATGTGGCTGCGCTACAGCCCGCACGACCAGACGCGCTTCGTATCCGCCTCGCAGCTTCTCGCGGGCGAGGCCGATCCGGAGCTCCTGCGCTCGAAGCTCGTGCTCCTCGGCGTCACGGGGGTGGGACTCCTGGACTACAAGGCCACGCCGCTCGGCGAGCAGGTTCCCGGCGTGGAGCTCCATGCGCAGCTGATCGAGCAGATCTTCGACGGCACGTACCTCGTGCGGCCCGACTGGGCGCTCTGGCTGGAGCTCGCGCTGCTCGCCGGCGGGGCGGGCATCCTCGTCTGGCTGGTGCCTTCGTCGCGCGTGCATTCCTCGGTTGCCGCGGGCGCTACGCTGCTCGTCGCGTTCTTCGCCGCGGGCCTGTGGGCATTTTCACGCGGCGTGCTGCTCGACGCGGCGTGGCCGGCTTTCGGCCTCACGCTCGCGTTCGCGGTCTTGCTCGCCGCGACGCTGTCCGAGGCCGACCGCCAACGCCGCGAGCTGCGCGAGGCGGCGGCGCGCGCCGCGGGCGAGCTCGAGGCAGCGCGACGCATCCAGATGGGGCTGCTACCCGATACCGCGGTGTTCGACACGGAGCGGCGCTTCACCTTGCGTGCGCTGGTGCAGCCAGCGCGCAGCGTCGGCGGCGACTTCTACGATTGCTTCAAGGTCGACGATCGGCGCCTCTTCTTCGTCGTGGCCGACGTGTCGGGCAAAGGCATGCCGGCGGCGCTTTTCATGGCGCTCTGCAAGGCGACGATCAAGGCCTCGGTCATGAGCTCCGGCGCGGAACCGGCTGCGGCGTTGCGCCGCGCTTCGCAGGAGATCGCCCGCGACAACCCCGAGACCTTCTTCGTCACGGTGTTCGCCGCCACGCTCGAGCTCGACACGGGCGAGCTCGCCTACTGCAACGCCGGCCACGAGCCGCCGTACGTGCGCGGCGCCTCCGGCTTGCAGCGGTTGCCGACCGCACCCCGGCCGCCGGTGGGCGTGCCGGGCGATTACTCGTTTACCACGCAGTCCGTGCGCCTGGCGCCAGGCGATGCGCTCTGCGCCCTCACCGACGGAGTCACCGAGGCGATGAACGAGCGCGGCGAGCTCTATGGCCACGAGCGCCTGGAGCGGCTTCTCGCCTCGCTGCCGACCGGCGCCGCGCCGCGTGAGATCAACTCGGCCGTGATCGAGGACGTGAAGCGCTTTGTGGGCGAGGCGGCGGCCTCCGACGACCTGACGCTCCTCGCCCTGCGCTGGAGCTAGCGGACGCTGACCTCCACGCGCCGGTTAAGCGGTTCGTCGACGTCGTTCTCGGTGGGCACGACCGGCTCGCGCTCGCCGCGGCCGGCGGCGCGGATGCGCTCGGCCGGGGCGATGCCCTGAGCCACGAACTCGGACTTGACGCGCTCGGCGCGCTGCAGGGAAAGCTCGTCGTTCGCCGGCGCGTTGCCGACCCGATCGGTATGCCCGATCACCACCATGTCGGCGACCGGGCGCCGCCGCAGCTCCTCCAGCATGCGGGCAAGCTCGAGCTTCGAGGCCTCGGTCAGATCGTCGGTGCCGGTGACGAAGTAGAGGAGGAACGAGACCGGCCGCGGCGGAAGCGCCGCGATGGCGTCGTGGAACATTGGCATCGCCGCGGCGAGCTGCTCCAGCGCCGGCTGCGATACCGGCGCGGGCTCGCCCGGCGGCTGCTGAGCCTGGGACCCGGCATCCTTCGGTTGCAGCTTTTCCAGATGGATCTGCCCGTCGGAGGTCACGCGGCTCGTGGCGTAGGCTTCGTTCAGGATGACGCGGTCGTCGCCGCGTTCCACCACCACCATTCCGACGTGCCCGTCGGCGCTCGGCACGACGACCACCGTTTCCTTCGTCGCCGGGAAAAGCAGAACCAGCGCCAGGACCGCGCCGAGCAGCGCGACCGCCACGTCAGTCGACGCGCACGAGGAACTCGGTCCCGCGAACGCCCATCACACTCGACGGGGTGCGCACGCGCATCGATCCGGGCGTTTGCTTGACCATCTTGCCCGACACCACGGCGAGCGAGCCTTTCTTCAGCGCGGCGTCGAACTGCCCGTCGTGCGTCGTGCTGTCGAACTTGTAGCTCTCGATCGAGAACACCGTCGAGGGGCCCGCCGAAACCATGGTGTTGTCCAGGAAGGTGACGCCCACCGCGCCGTCCGCGCCGGTCACCAGCGTGTCGGCACTGCGCACCGGCATCCCCGCCCTCGCCGCAATGCGCTTCCCGTCGCGCTCGACGTGCACCGCGCCCTTGGCGTTCTTGATCTGCCCGACGTCCTGCGCATACGCCGCAAGCCCGAAGGCCGCGGCGGCCACCGCGAGTATCCAGCGCATCGGAGCCTCCCTTTTAGGTCTCCTTACGCCCAAATTCTATAATGGGGGTCAACACGCAAGCGTGCACAATGCCCGCACCCTCACGAACCGCCATGTTCCTCGCCCGGCTCGACCGGCTGCGCGCGCTGCGTGACTTCCTCGAGGCCTTCTGCGCGGACGCCGCGCTCGGCCGCGACCCGTGCCTGCGCCTGAACCTCGTGCTCGAGGAATTGTTCACGAACACCGTGCGCCATGGCCACCGCGGCGACAGCGATTCGCCGGTCTGGGTGACGCTGAGCATCGCCGGCGCCAACGTAAGCCTCACTTACGAGGACGCCGCGCCGCCTTTCAATCCGTACGGCACCCCGCCCGACGCGCCGCCGGATACCACCGTCAAAATGCGTAAGATCGGCGGGCTGGGCGTGCTCCTCACCCGCAAGCTCGCCACCTCGCGCGAGTACGCCTATCTCTACGGCAGAAACCGGATCCGGCTCGGGCTGAATCTCGGCTGACACGCTCCAGTGGAGGCGCTGGAGGCGAAGGTTGGAGTCGAACCAACGTCGACGGCGTTGCAAACCGTAGCATGACCGCTCTGCCACTTCGCCTGTGCGAAGGTATTGTCCCGACGCCGGGTTAAGACAGTGCCGTAAGGCCCACCTCCGGAATGACTATTGCGCGCCTCGCTGCACATCGTGCAACGGGCAGCACTTCTTACAGGGTTAGACGGCGCGCATTTTCAATCGACCACGGCGGCCGAAGAGCGCGAGTCCCGTACCTGTCCCGAGGCCCCAGGCTGCATTGACGAGCAGGCCGACCATCAATCCTTTCGGGGCCCCGCCGGCAAATAGCGGCTGCCCTTTCAGCGCGGCGACCAGAGTCCACGCGACGAGCGAGGGCAGGACTGCACCGAAAATCGTCGCCGCGATCACGAGCGCTCGGCCGGTGTAACTGCGCAGTGCGGCGGCGAGCACCACGCCCCATACCCCGCCCCAGAACACGATCGACCCCAACTGCGGGATGCCCAGCGGATTAGTGGGCTGCATCGAATACGGAGCGCGCGGCGTCATGCCGATCGCATGAAGCAGCGCCGCGACGACCTGGTGACACACGAGTACCGAGACTGCCCCGCTCAGAAAACCGACCAGGAGCCAACGTCCGAGATTTTCCTTCGTCATCATGACAGGCGACCTGCAACGCTCGTTCCTATGCGATGCACCGCGGATTTGGCGGAACGCGCCTTGCTCCTATCGGCCTGAAACCCCGCAAAGAGGGAATCTTGAAACCCTTACCAACGGAAAGGAAACTATGATCAGGAAGCTATCCTATTTGCTTCTCGCAAGCGCAACCGCGGTGTCGTTCAGCGCAATCGCCGCCGGCAACCAGAAGCAGTCGCAGGGGCAAAGCGACCAGACTCAAGCCCAGAGCGGGCAGTCGCAGCCGAGCCAGTCGCAGTCTGCTCAGTCTGCTCAATCGGGGCAGTCTTCGCAGTCGCAGAGCCAGAGCCCCGAGCTCGTGAAGCAGGCTCAGGAAAAACTGAGCGCAGCCGGCATGGACGCCGGCCCGGCCGACGGCAAGGCGGGTCCGAAGACCCAGGCCGCGCTGAAGGAATTCCAGCAGTCCAAAGGCATGCAGGCCTCGGGCAAGCTTGACCAGCAGACGCTGGCCGCCCTGGGCGTCAGCGGTTCGTCCGGCTCCTCGAGCGGCGCAAGCTCCGGCAGCACCGGCTCATCGAGTCCGAGCGCGAGCGCGTCATCGCCCTCGAGCTCGAGCGGCTCGAGCACGAGCTCGCCGAGCGCCAGCGCGAGCAGCCCTTCGGCATCGAGCGGCGCCTCGTCGCCCTCCTCGTCATCCGAGCGGACCGCGGAGCCGAAGTCGCAAGGCGGCGGCGCCGCCGGCGCTGACACGTCGAGCGGCTCGACCGGCTCGAGCGGCAAGTCGTCGAAGTACTAAGTAAGCAAGTCCAACAAGAAGCGGGGAGCGCAGTGCTCTCCGCTTTTTTTCTGCTCAGATGCCGCTTAAGTTACCGGCGGCTGGCGCCAGGTTCGCCGGAATGCTGTTGGGATCGTTCGGCT
>JBJMWH010000150.1:0-5518 GCA_045810245.1 Burkholderiales bacterium
TGCGCGGAGCCGCGTCGCCGAGGTCGCGGGCGCAAACCACTTCATGATCTTCACTCACGCCGCCGAGATTGCCAGCATCATCCGGGAAGCGGCAAAGGGCTCAGAGCAACCTTCCTGACAGGCAAATGTAGTCTGTCCCTGATTTCTCTAGAACAGGTCCTTCCACTTCGCGCGGATTTTCTCCTGCAGCTCCTTGCTCGCCTCGGCCACCGGCGGGAATTCGTGCAGGTGGTCGAAGGGACGGCAGGCGTCGATCACCGCCTTGGAGGCGAACGGCGCGTCGTAGCGGTAGGCGACGAACATCGGGTCGTTCTTCGAGCCCATGCCGCGCTGGATGATGTCGATGTCGATCGCCGGGTCGGTGCGCGTCGCCACCGCCCACATCACTTCCTGCAGGTTCGCCGGATCGATGTCCTGGTCGACGACCACCGAGTAGCGCGACATGTAGGCGCCCACGCCGCACTGGCTGAGGATGTGGCCGGCCTGGCGCGCATGCCCGGCGTAGCGCTGCCTGATGGCGACGACGTTGAACATGCGCGCGCCGCCGATCTCGTGCGCCCAAACCGCCTGCACGTCGGGCACGCCGGCGGCGACGAGCGCGTCCATCAATAGCGCCGAGCGCATCACCGCCTTCGAGTAGGAGTAATCGTTTGGCGGCTTGGCGGGCGGAGAGCCCACCAGGATCGGGTCATTTCGAAAATAGATTCTTTCGACAGTGACGATAGGGGCCGTGCCCGCCTTGCCCGGGTAATAGCCGTGGAACTCGCCGAACGGCCCTTCCGTGCGCTCGTCGTTCGGCTCGACGTGCCCCTCGAGCACGATCTCCGAGGCCGCCGGGAATGGCAGCCGGGTGATTTCGCCTTTCACGACCGAAACCGGTTGCCCAAGAATCGCGCCCATGTAGTCGTACTCGCACATGCCGGAGGGCACTTCGATGCCGGAGATGAGGTACGCCAGCGGATCGGCGCCGCACACGATGGCCACGGGAAAGCGCTTACCGGCAGCCTTGTGCTTCTCGTAATGGATGCGCCCGTGCTTGCCCGGCACCATGTCGAGCGCGACGTGGTTCCTGTCTATGACCTGTACGCGGTAGGTGCCGACGTTGATCCACTCCGAGTCGAGGTCGCGCGTCACCACCGAGCAACCGGTGCCGATGTAGCGCCCGCCGTCGAGCTCGTGCCAGAGGGGCGAGGGGAAGGCGAGGACATCGACGCTCGCCTCCTTGCGGACATTCTCCAGGACCGGTCCGGACGTAGCCGCTGCGAAGGGAAAGTCCTTCGCCGCGGCCTGCCACTGCGCTGGCTTGCCGCGCAGCGCATCGACCAGACCTTTGTGAGCCTTCTGGACAGGAAGGCGAAGAATCGACGATAGCCGCGCAGGACTACTGGTGCTGCACGTCAGGACACGGTAACCCCGTGGATAGCCCTTGATCTCGTCGAAGAGGAGCGCGGGCGGCGCGTCCTTCTTCACGTTGAGCTCGCTGATGGCGCCGAGCTCGAGATTCCAGTCCGCGCCGCGAACTTCCTTCAGCTCGCCGAGCTTCTGCGCCCCGGCCAGCCACTGGCGCAGGTCGAGCCCGTTCACTGCACCTTGAAGCCGGTTGCCTTGATGACCTGCGTCCATCGCGTGACCTCGTCGGCGACGAATTTCTCTTCGTCCGGAGCGGAGAAGGGCTCGGCGCCGGACTTCTCCAGGTCCTGCAGGAACGCGGCCTCGGAGCGGGCCTTCCGCGTCGCCTCGCGCAGCGCCTGCATCGCTTCCCGTGGCGTGTCATGAGGGGCGAATACGGCATTGAACACCTGGACGTTCATGTCGGGAATGCCGGCTTCGATCGAAGTCGGAATGTCCGGCGCTGCCTTCAGCCGCTTGTCGCAGTTCACCCCGAGGATGCGCGCCTTGCCCGCGCGGTGTTGCGCAAGCACCGCCGAGGAGAGGATCGGCGTAATCACCGGGACGTGCCCGGCAATGAGGTCCTGCATCGCGGGGGCGCCTCCTTTGTACGGCACGTGCTGCATCTCCAGGCGGCCGCCCTGGAGCTTGAAAAGCTCGCCCGTCAGATTGGTGATCGTGCCCGGGCCCGCCGAGCCGTACGAGTACTTGCCCGGATTCGCCTTGACCAGCCTCACCAGCTCCTGGAGCGTTTGGGCCGGAACGCCAGGATTCACGATGATGCAGGTCGGCGTCATGCTCACCATGCCGACGAGTGCGAAGTCCTTCAACGCGTCGTACTGCGGATTCGCCGAGGCGCGCGGGTTGATGATCTGGGTGGTCGTCGTACCCAGAAGCTGGGTGTAGCCGTCCCCGCGCGATCGCGCGACTTCGGCGGCGCCGATTGCTCCGCCCGCGCCCGCCTTGTTCTCGACCACGATCGTGCCGCCCAGGTGCGGCGCCGCGTACTTGACCCATAGCCGACCCATGATGTCGACGTCGCCGCCCGGCGCGAACGGTACGACCAGGCGCATGGGTTTGTCCGGGAACTTGCCTTGGGCTCTGACCGGCAGGATGCCAAGCCCCGCAGCAGCCAGCCCTGCTGCGGCTTTAGTCCCAAATGCGAGGAAAGTGCGCTTTTTCATGTGCGCCATTATAGAAGCGGGCGCTTAACCCTTTCAGGCTGGGCCTGCGTTCAAAGCTGGGGAGCGAAACAACAACGGAGGACCGCCATGCCCGGCTTACGCCTTTCCATCTTGAGTCTCCTTTGCCTCGTCCTGCTCCCGGCCGGCGCCACTGCGCCCAAAGGGACCCTGAGGCCCTTCGCCAGCGAAGCCGAGCTGAAGGCGCTGCTCCTGAGCTGGGCCGACCGGTATCAGACCAGGCGCGCCGAGCAGATGCTCGGCTCGCTCCAGTCCGCGCCGGCGGCGGCACCGGCCGCCAAGGCGGCTGCGGAGAGCGCGGCGGACTCCATCACCAATGTGCAGCACGCCGGGGTCGACGAAGGGGGCATCGTCAAGCTCCATGGCGAGCACCTGGTAATCCTGCGGCGCGGCCGGCTCTTCACCGTCGAGGTCGACGGCCTGCGGCCGGTGTCGGCCGTGGACGCTTTCGGCCCCGCCATCGATCCGCGCGGCGCCTGGTACGACGAAATGCTCATCTGGCAGGACAGCGTCGTGGTGATCGGGTACAGCTACGCGCGCGGCGGGACCGAGGTCGCCCTGTTCGATCTTTCGCCTGCGGGCGAGCTGAGCTACCGCTCGACCCACCATCTGCGCTCGAACGATTACTACTCCTCGCGCAACTACGCGAGCAGGCTGATCGGCAGCAAGCTCGTGTTCTACACGCCGCTCTATCTCAACCCCGGGCGTGCCGATCCCTTCGCGCAGTTTCCCGCGGCGCGCAGATGGCCGGAGGAATTCAAGCGGATCGCGCCGGCGTCGCGCATCTACCGCGCCGACGAGGCCCTCGACCCCTCTCAGGGAATCGCGCTGCACAGCGTCTCGATCTGCGAGCTCGCCCAGCGCGATCTCGCCTGCGAGAGCACCGCGGTACTCGGCCCCGCGGGTCGCGTGTTCTACGTTTCGCCCGAGTCGGTATTCGTGTGGGCGGCGAATTCGTCGCTCTTCCGCATCCCGCTCGACGGCAGTGCCCCGAGCGCCCTCAGGGTGAGCGGCACGCCGATCGACCAGTTTTCCTTCCTCGAAGGCGCCGACGGCTTCCTGAACGTGCTGGTGCGCTCGGGCGGCCGCGGCGAGGCCATGTGGTCGGCCGAATTCAATGCCGGCGCGGCGCTGGCGCTCCTGCGCGTGCCGCTCGCGAGCTTCTCCGGCGGCCGCGACAGCGCGCCCCGCAGCAGTTACCGTGGCCTCCCAGGGGTAGCGGGCTATGCGCCGCAAAACCGCTTCGTGGCGGAATATCTCCTCTACGGCGGCGGCGCGGGCTGGCGGCGGCCGCAAAACATGGACGATCCGCGCGCCTTCGCCGTGCGCTACGCCCGGCCGGAGATGGCGCACGAGATCGTGCTCGAGCACGGCGTGGACCGCATCGAGGGCCTGGGCAACGACGCGGTGCTCGTCGGCAGCGACGGGCGCAACTTGCACTTCACCAGCCTGCGCCTCGGACGCGTGCCCTCGGCCGCCGGGCACTACGTGCGCGCAAACGCGAGCCAGGGCGAAACGCGCAGCCACGGCTTCTTCTACAACGCCGCGGACGGACTGCTCGGCCTGCCCATCATCGGCGCCGGCAAATCCGCCGCGCGACAGCTCCGCCGCGAGTCCGCTTCCGTGCTCTTCCTGTCGAACCAGCAGTTGAAGCTGACCGAGGTCGGCGCGCTCGGCTCGCGCCCCGGCGGCACCAACGACGGCTGCCGTGCTTCCTGCGTCGACTGGTACGGCAACTCGCGGCCGCTGTTCCTCAAGGGCCGTGTCCTCGCGCTGATGGGCTACGAGCTGGTCGAGGGGGAGCTGCGTGGCGGACGCATCCACGAGCTGCGTCGCGCGGACTTCACGCCTGCGCTGGCCTTCCTTCGCCATTGAAACTAACATCGCCGCCAGGAGGAGACGGCGATGCGCGCTTTTGGTTTCACCCTGTTCGCCCTGGTCCTTGCGGTTGGGAGCGTTTCGGCGCAGACGTATCCCAGCCGCCCGGTGCGCATGCTGGTCGGCTTCCCGCCAGGCGGCGGCACCGACATCACCGCGCGCCTGCTCGCGCCGAAGCTCACGGAGTATCTGGGACAGCCGTTCGTGGTCGAGAACCGCCCCGGCGCCGCGACCAACCTGGCGACCGATGTGGTAGCGAAGGCGGCGCCGGACGGGTACACGCTGCTCTTTACCACTACCGCGCTCGCGATCAACATGTCGCTCTACAAGAATCTTCCGTTCGACGCGCTGCGCGACTTCGCGCCGGTATCGGTGTTCGCAGAGAGCCCGAACCTCCTCGTCGCCCACCAGAGCGCCGGCGCGAGCGTCGCCGAACTGCTGTCGCAGGCGCGGGCGAAGCCCGGTGCGCTGAACTATTCTTCCGCGGGATCGGGCACCACCCAGCACCTCGCCGGAGAAGTGTTCAAGGTGAGGAGCAAGACCGAGATCGTGCACATTCCCTACAAGGGCACCGCGGCCTCGCTCACCGCGGTCGTCGCCGGCGAGGTGCAGTTCAGCTTCGCCAACGTCCCGGCCATCCTCGGGCACGTGAAGAGCGGGCGCCTGCGCGCGCTCGCCGTCGCCGGGCCGCACCGCTCCGACCTCATGCCGGAGGTGCCGACTATGAAAGAAGCGGGCGTCGAGGGCGTCGAAGTCCCGGTGTGGTATGCCCTCCTCGCCCCTGCGGCGGCGTCTCGAGAAGTGGTGACGACGTTGGGCAGCGCCACTGGACGCGCCGCTCGATCACCGGACACCAAGCAGCGCCTGGTCGAGCAAGGCGCCGACCCCGTCGGCAACACGCCCGACGAATTCGCGAAGCTCCTGCGCGCGGAAGTCGTGAAGTATGCCGAAATCGTGCGGATCTCCGGAGCGAAGCCCGAATGAGGCGAATGAGTGCTCGCAACTTTGCATCGGCCGGCATGGCGCTGACAGGCCTGCTCCTGACGCTC
>JBJMWH010000151.1:0-4382 GCA_045810245.1 Burkholderiales bacterium
CATAGAATGCGGATTCAACCATGACTATGCACCTCTCCGATGCCGAGGTTCGCCGCCTGCTCGGCTTGGAGGCGCTCATCGCCGGCGTACGCGAGGCGCTGATCGATTTTTCCGCGCGCCGCGTGGTGCAACCGCTGCGCAGCGTGATGGAGATCCCGCCCGACCAGGGCGTACTCTTCCTCAAGCCCGCGCTCGTAGGCGGCATCCTCGCGACCAAGCTGATCACCCAGATTCCCGGCAACGCCGGCCGCGGCCTGCCCACGATGCAGGCAACCATGGTGCTCATGGATGCGACTACCGGTCGCACCCTCGCCGTCCTGGACGCCACCTGGCTCACCGCGCTGCGCACCGCCGCCGCCTCGGCGGTTGCGGTCGACTGCCTCACCTCCGGCTCACCCAAGGTCGTCGCCCTTCTCGGCAGCGGCGTGCTCGCCCGGACCCACGCCGAAGCGCTGCGCGCCGTACGGCCGCTGTCGGAAGTGCGCGTGTGGAGCCGCAACCCGGACAACGTGGCGAAGTGCGCAAAGGATGTAAAAGGGGTTGCCTGCGTAAACGCAGAGGAGGCGACGCGGGACGCCGACATCGTCTGCACCGTCACCACTGCGCGCGAGCCGGTGCTGAAGGGCGCATGGCTCAGCCGTGGCGCCTTGGTTGCGGCCGTGGGTGCACCACGCCCGGCGTGGCGCGAGCTCGACGACGAAGCGATGGCGAACGTGGTGATCGCCGACAGTCGCGAGGCCGCTATGCAGGAATCCGGCGACGTGATCCTCTCCGGCGCGCGCGTTTGGGCCGAACTCGGCGACATCCTTGCCGGAACGCAGCCGCCGCCAGCGCCCGGATCGACCATCATCTTCAAGTCGCTCGGGCAGGCGGTGGTCGACGCCGCCGCCGCGCGCCTCGTTTACGAAGCGGCTTGCAAGCTCTAGTCCCGAAACGCGACGCCGCGCGGCGACGAGATGTTGCTCGACGGCCACGACGGCGTCGCGGGCGCCGCGCCGAAGGCCTGACGGCCTATACCCCGTGCCGCGCGGAATGTGACTGCGGCACGACGTTTGCTGTGTCTTCTAAACCCGGCGCGGCCGTCGCGCCAGGAAACGGCATTTCAACGTCTGCCCAAGGAGACGCGCATGACCAATCGCTTCAATCTCAAACTGACCGGAGCCGCGGTCGCGTTCGCGCTGGCCACGCTGGCCGGTACGGCGCAAGCCGCGACGCCCGGCTATGTATCCAGCTCCGAGAATCAGGTCTGGACTTCGCCCTACGGCCTGTGCTGGAAGACCACCGACTGGACGCCGGAAAAGGCCGCCGCGCCGTGCGACGCGGTGCGCACCGTACAAGTAGCCTCTCCGCCCCCGGTTGCGGTGGCGCCGCCGCCTCCCGCGCCGACGCCGCTCGTGGCAGCGCCGCCACCGCAGCCGCCAGTCATCGAGCAGATCAGCCTGTCGTCCGACGTGCTGTTCGCGTTCGACAAGGCCGATCTCCTGCCAGCCGGCCAGCAGAAGATCGACGAGATCGCCGGCCGCCTGAAGGGTGCGAACGTGCAGCTCATCAATACGATCGGGCACGCCGACCGCATCGGTCCGGACCAATACAACCAGCAGCTCTCCGAGAAGCGCGCGGCCGCGGTGAAGGAGTACCTGGCGCAGAAAGGCATCGAGACCGGCAAGGTGCGCTCGGAAGGCCGCGGCGAAAGCGAACCTGTGACCGGCGACCAGTGCAAGGGCGTGAAAGGCTCGAAGCTCATCTCCTGCCTGCAGCCCGACCGCCGCGTCGACATCGAAGTGCGCGGCGAGAAGCAGACAGCCGGAACCCCGTCGTCGCCGAGCGCCGGCGGCACCTCGGGCAGCGGAACGCTGAGCGCGCCAGGCGGCGCGAGCAGCGGCGCATCGCCCGCCTCGGGCTCGAGCTCGGGCAGCACGAAGTAATCAGCCTGCAGTTGCAACAGAGACGGCCGCCTTCGGGCGGCCGTTTGTTTTTATTGCGTCAGCGTCGAAATCACAAATCTGATCGACTTTTGCATAGCATCGTCGCCCGCCGACGTCACGCGCGAGGAAAAAGTCATCGGGCGCCTGCAGGCCCGAATGGTAGACTCTGCATGTCCGTTCCAGGAGAGTCGCCGCAGCAGTCCGCGGCGCCGCCGAAGGCGAAATCTCCCGCAACCGCTCAGGCCCATGAACTGGCGCGGACATGAGCCGAATTCTGGAGAGTGGCGGGCCGAAGGCAGGCCCGCCCACCGAAGGAGCAAAGTCACAACGGCAGGAGCAAAGCCGCAGTGGCTGAATCTCTCAGGTAGAGGGCAACCTCAAGGGACAGAGGGAGCGGCGCGAGGACGGTTTTTTTGTTCTCGCCAACCCTTGAAGAGGAGCCCCGTCATGAAAGTCCTGGTCCTGGGCGCCGGCGTCGTCGGCGTCACCACCGCCTGGTTTCTCAGCAAGTCCGGCCATGAAGTCACCGTGCTCGAGCGCCGCGACGCCGCCGGCATGGAGACTTCGTTCGCCAACGGCGGCCAGATCTCCGTGTCGCACGCCGAACCCTGGGCCAATCCCGGCGCGCCGCTCAAGATGCTGAAGTGGCTCGCACGCGAGGACGCGCCGCTGCTCTTTCGCCTGCGGCCTGATCTGAGGCAATGGCTATGGGGGCTTTCGTTCCTGCGCGAATGCACCCCCGCGCGCACGCGGCACAACATTCGCCAGATCGTGACTCTGGGACTCTACAGCCGCGCCACGCTGCAGGCGCTGCGCGCCGAGACCGGCATCGCGTACGACCAACTCGCGCGCGGGATCCTGCACTTCTATACCAGCGAGCGCGAGCTCGATGCGGCGCTCGAGCCGGCGCACGTGATGCGGGAGCACGGCTGCGACATCGAGATGCTCACGTCCGATCAATGCATCGCAATCGAGCCCGCGCTGGCTTCCGCACGAGGGATGTTGAAGGGCGGGAGTATGACGACGAGCGATGAATCGGGCGACGCGCACAAGTTCACGCAGAATCTCGCACGCCTGGCAGCAACGCGCGGCGTAGAGTTTCTCTACGGCAGGAGCATCTCCGGCCTCGTGCGCGAGGGCGATCGCATCGCCGGCGTGCGCTTGGAAGACGAGATGCTCAAGGCCGACGCGTACGTCGTTGCGCTGGGCGCATACAGCCCCCTCCTCACGCGCCAGGTCGGCATCGAGCTGAGCATCTATCCCGCAAAAGGCTATTCGGCCACCGTGCCCGTCGCGGATGCGGCGAAGGCCTACTCGGTTTCGCTCACGGACGACGAATACAAGCTCGTTTTCTCGCGGCTCGGCGATCGCCTGCGCATCGCCGGCACCGCGGAGCTGAACGGCTACAGCATGGAGCTGAACGAGGTGCGCTGCCGGGCGCTCCTGCGGCGTACCGAGGCGCTTTTTCCGGGCGCGGGCGACATGGAGCGCGCGCAGTTCTGGACCGGATTGCGGCCCGCAACGCCCTCCAACGTGCCCTGCATCGGGGCGACGCGGTATCCGAATCTGTACCTGAACACCGGTCATGGCACGCTCGGCTGGACCCACGCCTGCGGCAGCGCCCGCGCGCTGGCCGACATCGTGTCCGGTCGCCAGCCGGAAATCGACTTCGAGTTCCTTCCTAGAAAAGCGCTTTCGAAGCGATCCGGGCCCCCTCGGCGAGCGCCTCGAGCTTCGCCCACATGATGGTGGGGTGAACGCGCCGGTGGAAGGGTCCTTGAGCGAAGCCGCAATCCGTGCTCGCCAAGACCCGGTCGCGTCCGACGAGCTTCGCCAGGCGCACGATGCGCTGCGCCACGAGCTCGGGATGCTCGACCACGTTGGTGGCGTGGCTGATCATGCCCGGCGCGAGCACCTTGCCCTCGGGCAGCTTGAGCGCCTCCCACACGCGCCATTCGTGCTCGTGGCGCGGGTTCGCACCCTCGATGAGATAGGTGCCGGCCTTCACCTTGAGGACCAGGTCGACGATGTCCTTGAGCGGCACGTCGGTCACGTGCGGGCCGGGCCAGCTTCCCCAGCAGACGTGATAGCGCACCCGCTCCTCGGGGATCCCGGCGAGCGAGTGGTTGATCGCCTCCACGTTCATCGCCACCCAGTTGCGGTAGTCGGCGAAGCTCGCCGGCGGCACCATGCGGTCGTAGGTGACCGCGAAACGTGCGTCGTCGAGCTGCACGTAGAGCCCGGCGTCCACGATCGCCTTGTTTTCGGCGCGCATCGCGCGCGCGATGGCCTGCTGGCATTCTTCGTCGCTCGCGTAGAACTCGTTGCGCCGATCGGGGATCACGCTGGAGGGCGCCGCGACGGGCAGGAATCCCTCCTTCACGCCGGCCGCCGACAGCGCGGCCTTGAAGTTGGCGATGTCGCGCGCAAGCTCCTCCTGGCCGGTGTACTCGATCG
>JBJMWH010000152.1:0-4466 GCA_045810245.1 Burkholderiales bacterium
AGGTGGTGGTCACCTTGCCGGCGAGCGCCGTGCCGATGAACTCGTTCGCCGCCGCTACCGTGAGCCCGGCGCGCGCCACGGCGTCGCGATCGAGCTTGACCTGCAGCTGCGGCACGGTGGCGTCGCGGTACAGGCCGAGGTCGACCACGCCCGCGACCGGCGCGAGCTTCAGGCGCGCCTGCTCCAGCGTGTCGCGCATTACCTTCATGTCGGTGCCGTAGATCTTGAGCACGACCTTGCCGCGCACCCCGGCCACCGCCTCCTCGACGTTGTCCTTGATCGGCTGCGAGAAGTTGTAGCTCACCCCCGGGATTTCGGAAAGCAGCTCGCGCACCTCGTCGATCAGGCGGTCCTTGTCGTAGCCCTTGCGCCATTCCTCGCGCGCACGCAGGCGCACGAAGGTCTCGCTCATGTTCGGGTTCTCGTTGTCGGTGCCGTCCTCCGGGCGTCCGTTCTCGGAGAGCACCTGGGCGACCTCGGGGAAGCTGAGAATGCGCTTGCGCACCTCGACCAGCATGGTCTGCGCGGCCTCGAGGGCGATCGACGGCGGCATCTCGACGAATACCACGAAGTCGCCCTCGTCGAGCTCCGGCAGAAACTCCGTTCCCAGCCTGCTGCCCAGGAGCAGGCTCGCGACGAGAAAGGCCGCAGCGACGGCGAGCATCGGCGCGCGCGCGCCGAGCAGGCGGCCGACCCAGCCGCGGTAGCGCATCCGAGCCTTCTCGATCCAGACCGGTTCGCGGCGCGGCCGGCCGCGGACGAAGCCGAGCGCGCACAGCGCCGGCACCAGCGTAAGCGAGAGCACCAGCGCCGCGACCAGCGCGAACGAGTAGGTCAGCGCGAGCGGGCGGAAGATGCGGCCCTCGACCTGCTGCAGCGTGAATACCGGCACCAGCGCCGCGATGATGATGAGCATGGCGAAGAGCGTCGGCCGGGCCACCGCCTCGGTCGAGCGGATGACCACGCGCAGCACCTCGCGCCGGGTCGGCGGCCGCTCGTGCTGCAGAGAATGCAGCACGTTCTCCACCAGCACCACCGCTCCGTCGACGAGGATCCCGAAGTCGATCGCCCCCATCGAGATCAGGTTGGCCGGCATGCCGAGCACGTACAGGCCGAGGAATGCGCCTAGCAGCGCGAGCGGAATGACCGCCGCGACGATGAGCGAGCCGGTGAGGCTGCGGAAGAAAAGCCACGCCACGGCCACGACCAGCAGGAAGCCGTGCAGCAGGTTCGTGTTGACCGTGTGCAGAGTGTTGCCGACGAGGAGCGTGCGGTCATAGAACGGCACGATCTGCATGCCCTTGGGCAGGATCTTGCCGTTCAGCTCCTCGATCTTCTTATGCACGCCGTCCAGGACGCGCGACGGGTTCTCGCTCCGGCGCATGAGGACGAAGCCCTCGACCGCCTCCTTCTGCTCGTTCCAGCCGACGGCGCCGCGCCGCGGGGTGTTCGACTGCACGATCTCGGCGATGTCGCCGACCATCACCGGCGTGCCGTCGCGCGCCTTGAGCACCGTGCGGCGGATGTCCTCCACCGAGCTGATGTAGCCGATGCCGCGCACGGTGAGCTCCTGGTCGCCGTGGCGAATGAACCCTCCGCCGACGTTGATGTTGGTTTTGGCGAGCGCGTCGCCGACCTCGGTCAGGGTGAGCCCGTGCGCGCGCATCCGGTCCGGGTAGGCGCGCACGTGAACTTCCTTGAGATAGCCGCCGAAGGTGACCACGTCGGCCACCCCCGGCACCTGCTTGAGCACGCGCGTGATATTCCACTCGAGCTCGCCGCGCATCTGGTAGAGGTCGTGGCGGTCGCTCGTGACGCGGAACTGGTACACCTCGCCGAGCGGCGTGGCCTCGGGCGCGAGCTTCGGCGTCACGCCGTCCGGCAGATCGGCCTGCGCCATGCGCTGGGCGACCTGCATGCGCGAGATGAACGGGTCGGCGTCGTCGTCGAACGTGAGGGTGACGAGCGACAGGCCGAACAGGCTCTCGCTGCGCAATTGCATCATGCGCGGGGTACCGTTCAACACGCGCTCCAGAGGCACCGTGATGCTGCGCTCGATCTCCTCGGGCGCGTAGCCCGGCATCTGCGCGATCACCGTCACCTGAGCGTTGGTGACGTCGGGGAAGGCCTCGATCGGCGTGTTGAGGTAGGCGTGCACGCCGAACGCCGCCGCGATCAGCACGGCGAAGATCGCCGCCACGCGCCGGTGGACGCAGACCTCGATCAGCCGGTTGAGCATCGGCTAAAGGAGCTGCTCGGCTTCGCGATCGACGAGGAGCGCTCCGCGCATGACGGCCCGCTCGCCGGCCTGCAGGCCTTTCAGCACCCGCACCTTGCCGCCGCGCTCGTCGGTCACCTCGATCTCCCGCGGCACGAACTTGCCGGGCTCGGCTTCGACGTACACCACGCGCTTGCCGCCATCCTTCAGCAGCACCGCGGTCACCGGCAACCAGATCTCGCCCTCGCGGCCCGGGGCGAAGACCGACACCCTGACCAGAAGACCCGCGCGCAGATCGGCCGGCGCGCGCTCGAGCTCGACGTAGAACGGCGTGCGCCGCGTCTCCGGGTCGCTGCGCGGGGCGACGCCCGCGAGGTGGCCCGCCAGGCTGACGTTCAGCGCCGAGATCTCGACTTGCGCCTTGGTCGCCTTGGAGACCATGCCGATCTCGTTCTCGGGCACGTCGGCGACCACCCACAGTCCGCCGAGGTTGCCGATCTCGACCAGCGGCTCGCCGCCCGAAGGCACCGTCGCGCCTCGCGTCACCTTGACCGTCACCACGATGCCTTCAGTGGGCGAGCGCACCTCGAGCCGCGTGCCCTCGCCTGGACCGGCGAGCGCGGCGCTGCGCTCGGCGCGCTTCAGCTCCGAATCGGTTTCGCGCGCCTTCATCTCCGCCTCGAAGCGCTCGACCTCGAGCCCGACGCCGCGCTTCGCCATCTCGTCCTGCCGCGCGAGCATCTCCTGCGCAAGGCGGGCCCTGAGCCGCGCCTGCTCGAGGTTGGCGCGCGCCTGGAGCACGTCGGCGCTTTCGAGGGCGAAGAGCGGCGCGCCGGCACGTACCCGCTGCCCGGGCTCGACCAGCACTTCGGCGACGCGGCCGGCGAAGGGGGCGGTGACCGCGGCCAGCGCCTTGGGCCGGAACGCCGTGCGGCCAAAATAGGTCCGCGTGCCGCTCGAAGAGGTCGCGCCGACCGCCTCGATCGTCAGGAACTGGCGTGAAGCCTCCCCGATCTTGACCTCGGCTGCGGATTTGCCGGCTGCGGCGGACGAGCCCGTAGAATCGGGCCCGGGCTTGCTGCAGCCGAGCAGCAGACCGGTCACCAACGTAAGGCACAATGCGACCCGCCGGGCCATTCATCCCCTCCTCGGGATGACGCGAAAAGGCCGGTGAGATTACACAAGAAGATGAAGCAGCGCCTGACTCTAACCTTGCATTTAGTAATGGTTATTTCGGGCCCATGGGCGCACGCGGCGCGCCCTTTCGTCACCGACGATGCGCGCGTCGTGGACCGCGGCGGCTGCCAGATCGAGACCTTTTACAAGGAGCAGCGGAAGTACTCGGGCTCCGAGTTCTGGTTCATGCCCGCATGCAACCCGTTCGGGCTCGAACTGACGGCTGGGGGGAACCGGATCGAAGGCGAGCGCTCCCTGGTGCTCCAGGCCAAGACGCTTCTCAAGCCGCTCGAGACCAACGGCTCAGGCTACGCCCTGACCCTGGGAACCTTCTATTCGAATCCGCAGGAGGGGAGCAACTTCTGGAGTCCCTACTTGAACGGCATCGCGAGTTTCTCCTTCCTGGACGATCGCGCGGTAGTGCACGCCAATCTCGGCGCGATTCGCGACCGGGATATAGACAGGGACCGCGCCACGTGGGGAATCGGGCTGGAAGCCCTGCTCGTCGCGCCGCGGCTCTACGGCATCCTCGAGAGCTTCGGGCAGAGCTACGACAAGCCGACCCTTCACGGCGGCTTGCGCTACTGGATCGTGCCGAACAAGGTGCAGGTCGACGGCACGGTCGGCAACCAGAACGGGGAGCCGCCGCAGCGCTTCTACAGCGTCGGGCTACGGCTGCTTTTTTGAGACTAGGCTTGAGAGTCGAAACCTCGCCTTAGTCTTCCGCGGTAAAGCCGGAGGCCTTCACGACCGGCGCCCAGCGCTCCAGGTCGGCCTTGAGCGTCGCGCCGAATGCCACCGGTCCCGAGGTCTGCGCGCGCATGCCGAACTTGCGCATGCTCTCGATGGCATCGTCGCCCGCCGCAGCGGCGATGATCGCATCGGCGAGCCTCGACACGGTGTCCTGTGGCGTGCGCGCGGGCGCGAGAAAACCGAGCCAAGACTGCACCACCACGTCGCGGTAACCCGCCTCTGCCATGGTCGGCACCTCGGGCAAGAACTCCGAGCGCTCCACGCCGGTGGTCGCGAGCACGCGGATCTTTCCGGACTTCACGTGCGGCAGGAGCTCGCC
>JBJMWH010000153.1:0-11286 GCA_045810245.1 Burkholderiales bacterium
AAGGCGCGCACGAAGTGCCGGTAGCCGGGGTATCCCGGGTCCGGCACCAGGACCTCGTCGCCCGGGTCGACGTAGAGCGCGGCCACCGTGAGCAGCCCGCCGGAGGCCCCGGCCGTGACGGCCACCCGGTCGGGGTGCACCGAGATCCTGAATTTCTCCTGGTAATGCCTTGCAATGGCCTCGCGAAGCGCGGGGAGCCCGAGCGTCGCGGTGTAGGCGGTCCTGCCGTCCCGCAGCGCGCGCACGCCGGCCTCGACCACCGGCCCGGGCGCGGTGAAGTCGGGCTCGCCGATCTCCATGTGGATCACGCGCCGCCCCTGCGCTTGGAGGGCATGGGCGCGCGAGAGCACGTCCATGACCTCGAACGGCTGGATTTCGGCGACGCGGCGCGCGGTTAAGAGGGGACCGGGTACTGGGGGTTTTGCCATAGGGCCGGGGATTATAATTTTTCGGTGGACGAGCAACTCAAGGAAAGCGCGCTTGAGTACCACCGGCGCCATCCGCCCGGGAAGCTGTCCATTCTTCCGACGAAGCAGCTCACCAACCAGCGCGACCTCGCGCTTGCCTACTCGCCCGGCGTGGCCGCGGCCTGCGAGGAGATCAGGCAGGACCCCGCGACGGCGGTGCTGTACACCTCGCGCGGCAACCTGATCGCGGTGGTCACCAACGGCACCGCGGTGCTCGGCCTGGGCGCCATCGGGCCGCTCGCGGCCAAGCCGGTGATGGAAGGCAAGGCCGTGCTGTTCAAGAAGTTCGCCGGAATCGACTGCTTCGACATCGAGCTCGACGAGCGCGATCCGGCGAAGCTGATCGATATCATCGCCGCGCTCGAACCGACCTTCGGGGCAATCAACCTCGAGGACATCAAGGCGCCCGAGTGCTTCCAGATCGAGCGCGCGCTGCGCAAACGCATGAAGATCCCGGTGTTCCACGACGATCAGCATGGCACGGCGATCACGGTCGGCGCCGCCGTCTACAACGGCTTGAAAGTCGTGAACAAGCAGCTGGGCGAGGCGCGGCTGGTGGCTTCCGGCGCGGGCGCCGCCGCGCTTGCCTGCCTCGAGCTCCTCGTCAAGATGGGGATGCCGCGCGCCAACATCACCGTCACCGACATCAAGGGTGTGGTGTACAAGGGCCGCCGCGAGGAGATGGATCCGGACAAGGAGCGCTTCGCGATCGAGACGCGGGCGCGCACGCTCGACGAGGTCATCGCGGGCGCCGACATCTTCCTCGGCCTCTCGGCCGGCGGCGTGCTCAAGCCCGGGATGGTGCAGAAGATGGCCGAGCGCCCCCTGATCCTCGCGCTCGCCAATCCCGACCCCGAGATCTCGCCGGAGGCCGCCAAGGCGGTGCGCCCCGACTGCGTCATCGCCACCGGGCGCTCGGACTATCCCAACCAGGTCAACAACGTGCTGTGCTTCCCGTTCATCTTCCGCGGCGCGCTCGACGTCGGCGCGACGACGATCAGCGACGAGATGGAGGTCGCCGCGGTGCGCGCGATCGCCGAGCTCGCGCAGGCGGAGACTTCGGAGCAGGTTGCGCTCGCCTACGGGATCGAGTCGATCAGCTTTGGTCCCGACTACATCATCCCGCGGCCGTTCGATCCGCGGCTCATCGCCCGCGTCGCGCCCGCGGTCGCCAGGGCGGCGATGGAATCGGGCGTGGCGACGCGGCCGATCGCGGACCTCGACGCCTACCGCGAGTCGCTCAGCCAGTTCGTGTACCAGTCCGGCCTCATCATGAAGCCGCTGTTCAGCGCGGCCAAGGCGGCGCCGCGGCGCGTGGTCTACGCCGAGGGCGAGGACGAGCGGGTGCTGCGCGCGGCGCAGATCGTGGTCGACGAAGGCCTGGCGAAGCCGATCCTGATCGGGCGGCCGCAGGTGGTCGAGCAGCGCCTGCAGCGCCTGGGGCTTCGGGTGCGCGCCGGCCGCGAGTTCGACCTCGTCAACCCGGAATCCGATCCGCGCTATCGCGAATACTGGAGCACCTACCACAAGCTCACCGAGAGGAAGGGCGTGACGCCGGATTTCGCGCGCGTCGAGATGCGCCGCACCTCGACACTGATCGGCGCGATCGGAATCTACAAGGGCGAGGCCGACAGCATGCTGTGCGGCGTGTCGGGCGCGTTCGCGATGCACCTTCACTTCGTCGACGCCGTGATCGGCCTGCGGCCGGGGCTGCGCGGCTACTCGGCGATGAACGTGGTCATGATGCCGGGGCGCACGGTGTTCATCTGCGACACCTACGTGAACCCGGATCCCGACGCCGACCAGATCGCCGAGATGACGCTGCTCGCGGCCGAGGAGATCAGGCGCTTCGGCATCGTGCCGAAGGCGGCGCTGCTCTCGGCGTCGAACTTCGGCTCGCTCAAGACCGGCTCGGCGGCCAAGATGCGCCAGGCACGCGAGCTGATCGCGCAGCGCGCGCCCGAGCTCGAGATCGAGGGCGAGATGCACGGCGACGCCGCGCTGTCGGAGGCGATCCGCCTGCGCGTGTTCCCGAACTCCAGGCTGCGCGGCGAGGCGAATCTGCTCATCATGCCGACGCTCGACGCGGCCAACATCTCGTTCAACCTCCTCAAGACCGCCGCCGGCGGCGGCGTGACGGTGGGCCCGATCCTGCTCGGGGCGGCGCGCCCGGTGCACATCCTCACGCCCTCGGCCACGGTGCGGCGCATCGTCAACATGACGGCGCTCGCGGTGGCGGACGCCAACGCTCCGCGAGGCCAAGAGCAGACGCTGCTGTAATGGAGACCGCGGCCAGCAACGTCGCGACCTTCCCGGCGAGCCGGATGAAGCCGCGGGCGGGGCTGGTCCTCACCGGCGGCGGCGCGCGCGCCGCCTACCAAGCGGGCGTGCTGAAGGCGGTGCGCGACATCCTCGGCAAGCCCGCGCGCAACCCGTTTCCGATCCTCGCCGGAACCTCGGCCGGCGCGATCAACGTCGCATGCCTCGCCGCCGCGGCCGACGACTTCACCGGCGCGGTATCGCGGCTGCTCGCGTTCTGGGAGCGCATGCACTGTCACCACATTTACCGCACCGATGCCTGGAGCGTCATGAAGAGCGGCGCGCGCTGGTTGACGGCCACGATGCTCATGTCGCGGCGCAACCCGGTCTCGCTGCTCGACAACACGCCCTTGCGCGCGCTCCTGGAACAGAACGTCGCGACGGAAAAAATCCAGCTGCACCTCGACTCCGGCGCGCTTTACGCCGTGTGCGTGACCGCCTCGGGCTACACCTCCGGCCAGAGCGTTTCCTTCTTCCAGGGCGGCAGCGGTCTCGAGGGCTGGGAGCGCAACCAGCGCATCGGCGCGGCGGTCCCGCTGAAGGTCGAGCACCTGCTCGCCTCGGCGGCGCTGCCGTTTATCTTCCCCGCGGTGAAACTGCACCGCGAGTACTTCGGCGACGGCTCGATGCGCCAGATCGCGCCGGTGAGCCCGGCGCTGCACCTCGGGGCGGACCGTGTGCTGATCGTCGGCTCGGGGCGCCAGAGCATCGATCAGCCGCGCGCCCGCTCGAACGTCTACCCGTCGCTGGCGCAGATCGCCGGGCACGCGCTGAACAGCATCTTCCTCGACAGCCTGATGGTCGACATCGAGCGCTTGGAGCGGATCAACCGCACACTCAAGCTCGTCCCGCCCGAGGCCCTCAAGGACTCGCAGCTGCGGCCGGTCAAGGTGCTGTTCATCACGCCGTCCCAGCCCCTCGAGCGCATCGCCGCGCGCTTCGTGCACGAGCTGCCACGCACCGTGCGCTTCATCCTGCGTCCGACCGGCGCCCTCAACCGCTCGGGCTCGAACCTTGCGAGCTACCTCCTGTTCGAGGAGCCTTTCTGCCGCGCGCTGATCGAGCTCGGCTTCGACGACACCATGCGGCGCGATGCCGAGGTGCGCCAGTTTTTCGACTACAGCGAAGGTCGCGTCCATGCCTGACCAGCCGCCGCCGCAGGATCCTTTCGAACTCTTCCGCCGGCTCTGGGGGCCGCTCGGCGTGCCGGTTCCCGGCATGGCCATGCCGACGCTCGATCCGGCCGAAATCGAAAAGCGCATCGCCGACCTGCGCTCGATCGAAGGCTGGCTCAACATGAATCTCAACATGGTGAGGTTCTCGATTCAGGGCCTGGAGCTGCAGCGCGCGACGCTCCAGGCGATGCGCGATGCGGCCAATCCGCCGAAGAAGGTATGAAAGCGTTCGCTTTCGCCCATGGGCCCGACTGGCGGGCCTGCATCGAGACGCTAGGCCGTCCCGGCGGCGGTCTGGGCTTCGTGTATTTCACCGATGCGCTCGCCGCTGAAGCCGACGAGATCCTGGAGGCTCTCAAGACCCAAACCGGCGTTCGCGATTGGATTGGCTCGGTCGGCACCGGCATCCTCGCCACGGGGACCGAATACCAGGACGGGCCCGCGCTGGCGGTGATGGTCGCCGACCTCGACGCTTTCTCCGTGTTCTCCGGCCGCGCGCCACTGAAGGCGAACGGCAGCTTCGGCGTGGTGCACGCCGACCCGGGGGCGCCGGACCTGCCCGGGCTGGTGTCGGATATGTCGGCGAAAGTCGGCACCGGGTACGTGGTCGGGGGCGTGTCGAGCTCGCGCTCGCGAACCGTGCAGATCGCCAACGAAGTGCTGAGCGGCGGGCTCTCGGGTGCGGTTCTCGGAGAAGAGGTGGCCGTCGCGACCCGGCTGACGCAGGGCTGTACCCCCCTTCCCCGAAGGGGAAGTCCAGGAGCGGCGGGGCGCTTCCGGGTCACCGAGGGAGAGGACAACATCATCGCGCGGCTCGACGGCCGACCGGCGCTCGAGGTGCTTCTGGAGGCAGTCCGAGGGGAAAAGACGCAGCTCCTGGTCGGGTTGCCGGTGCCTGGAAGCGACACGGGTGACTACACCGCGCGCAATATCGTGGGCGTCGACCCCAAGGGCGGCCTGTTCGCGATCGGCGACCGGGTCGAGCCCGGCATGGAAATCCTGTTTTGCAGGCGCGACGCCACGGCGGCGAAAAAGGATCTCGAAGGCATCCTGGGCAGCCTGAAGCGGGACGTGCCGGATCCACGCGGTGCGCTCTACTTCTCGTGTGTGGCGCGCGGCGAGCACATGTTCGGCAGCCGGGGTGCGGAACTGGACCTCGTCAAGCGAACGCTCGGCGAGGTTCCGCTGGTAGGATTCTTCTGCAACGGCGAAATCTCCCGCGACCGGCTGTACGGCTACACCGGCGTCCTGACCGTCTTCAGATAGGAGTGTTCCATGGCAAAGGCAGTCCGCTTCCACAAGCAGGGTGGTCCCGAGGTGATGCAGTACGACGACGTCCAGGTCGGCGATCCCGGTCCGGGGCAGGCGCGCATCCGCCACACCGCGATCGGCGTCAACTTCGTTGACGTGTACCAGCGCTCGGGGCTCTATCCGATGCAGCTCCCGCAGGTCGCGGGCAACGAAGGCGCGGGCGTCGTCGAAGCGGTCGGGCAGGGTGTCACCGACCTGAAGCCGGGCGACCGGGTCGCCTACACCGGACTGCCTGGCTCGTACTGCGAGCAGCGCATCGTGCCGGCGGACCGGATGGTGAAGCTCCCGCAAGGGATCTCGGAGGAGCAGGCTGCTTCGATGATGCTGAAGGGCCTGACGGTGCACTACCTCATCCACACCACCTACCCGGTGAAGAAGGGCGAGACGGTGCTGTGGCACGCCGCCGCCGGCGGGGTTGGGTCGATCGCCTGCCAGTGGCTCAAGCACCTCGGCGTCACGGTCATCGGCACTGCCGGCTCGGACGAAAAGTGCGCCCTTGCCAAGGCGCACGGCGCCGAGCACGTCGTGAATTACAGCCGCGAGAACTTCGTCGAGCGCGTGCAGGCGATCACCGGCGGCAAGAAAGTGCCGGTGGTCTACGACTCGGTGGGCAAGAACACCTGGGAAGGGACGCTCGAGTGCCTGCGCCCGCGCGGCCTGATCGTGTCCTTCGGCAATGCCTCGGGGCCGGTCCCGCCGGTGAACCTGGGGATCCTCTCGACCAAGGGCTCGCTCTATGTCACGCGGCCGACCCTGGCGACGCATATCGCGAGCCGCGCCGACCTGGTGGAGCGCTCCAACGATCTGTTCGAGGTGGTGAAGAGCGGCAAGGTGAAGATCGAGACCACCAAGCGCTACAAGCTCGCCGACGCGCAGCAGGCGCACCGCGACCTGGAAGGCCGGAAGACGACCGGATCGATCGTCCTCCAGCCCTAGCGACAGCTACTTGATCCCGAGGATGGCCTTGGCCTTGCCGAGGGTGGCCATCGACTCGCTGTGCTTGCCGGCCTTGTGGAGCTGCTCGCCTTCGTCGCGCAGCTTCTTCACTTCGGCTGTCTGCTTCGCGTCGAGCTTGGCCTTGGGCAGCGCCGCGTCGATCGCCTTCACTTCGTTCGGGCAGTTGTTGGCCCAGGCCAGCGAAGCGAAAGCAGCGAGGATTACGGTGACAGCGAGACGTTTCATCTTCCCTCCGGATGGTGTTGGACGTCGCCGGGCTTAGGGAGCGCCTAAAGCGCACGCCGCCGGCGTTCTCAGTATACGGCGACGACGACGCGCGAGGCGAATCGGGCGCGGCGACCGCGGCCGCGGTGTTGGTGCCGATCGTCGACCATCCGTCGGGCCTGACGGTGATCTTCACTCGGCGCACGGCGCACCTCAAGGCGCATTCCGGACAGGTGAGCTTCCCGGGCGGCCGGGCCGAGCCGGAAGACCCGACGCCCGAGGTCACCGCCCTGCGCGAGGCGCACGAAGAGATCGGCCTTGCCCTCGAGCGCGTGGAGGTGCTCGCGCGGCTGCCCGACTACCACACGCGCACCGGCTTCCGGGTCACCCCGGTCGTGGGCGTGGTCACCCCGCCGCTCGCGCTTGTGCCCGATCCTCGCGAGGTGGAAGAGGTGTTCGAAGTGCCGCTCGCATTCCTGCTTGATCCCGCGAATCACCGCCGCGAGAGCCGCGAGCTGCAGGGCCGCAGCGTCGGCTACTACGTGATGCGCCACGGGACTCATACGATCTGGGGCGCCACCGCGGGGATGCTCATGATCCTGTACCGGCACCTGGCTGAATAGAATGCGGCCATGAGCGTGCTCGCCATCGTGATCGCCCTCCTCGCGGAGCAGTGGCGGCCCCTCGACAGCCGCAGGACCGTGCAGCCGGCGCTCGACGCCTGGGCGGGCTGGCTCGAGCACGCGTTCAATGGCGGCGAGAAGAGCCACGGCATGGTGGCCTGGCTGGTGGCGGTGCTGCCGCCGGTCGCGGTGGCGATCGTGATCCACCATCTGCTCGCCTCGGTCCACTTCCTGCTCGCGGCTGCGTTCAACGTCGCAGTGCTCTATCTCACCCTCGGCTTTCGCCAGTTCAGCCACCACTTCACTGAGCTGCAGCTCGCGGTGAAGTCAGGCGACATCGAGCGCGCTCGAGCGCTGCTCGAGGAGTGGCGCGGCGCCTCGGGCGTGGTCCGTACCCGCGAGGAAGTGATCCGGCTCGCGATCGAGGAGGCGCTGATCTCCTCGCAGCGGCATGTATTCGGCGTGATCTTCTGGTACGTGCTGCTGCCCGGACCGAGCGGGGCCGTGCTCTATCGACTGGCGGCGTTCCTGCGCGAGCGCTGGACGCCGCTCGGCGGCTTCGGCCGCTTCGCCGAGAACGCCTTCGAGCTGATCGAATGGCCCGCGGTGCGCCTCACGGCCGCCTCGTTCGCCGTGGTGGGCGACTTCGAGGATTCGATCTACTGCTGGCGCACGCAGGCCCGCGCATGGCCCGAGCCCAACGAGGGCGTGGTGCTCGCCGCCGGCGCGGGTGCGATGGGCCTGCGCCTGGGCATGCCGGTGCAGGAGGTCGAAGGCATGCAGCCTCGCCCCGAGCTCGGCGTCGGCGAGCCCGCCGACGGGCCGTTCCTCGACAGCACCGTCGGCCTCGTCTGGAGGGCGCTCGTGCTCTGGGTGTTCGTGCTTCTCGTTGCGACGATCGCCCGGCTGCTCTAGGCACGCTCGGTGCTTGCAGCGTCGGGATGAGCCGCCGTAGACGCAGTCGATGCCTCGTGAAGGCCGCGGAGCTGTCCATTGCCGCACCCCAGGTCGCCGCATTGCGCGTCGCGCGCATGCTCGCCGCCGGGGTGAATCCCAGTGCGCGCGATCGGCGCGAGTTCGAACGCATGGGGACGGAGAAGGTGCTTGCCTTCTGGGAATCGATGAACGCCATGGGAATGGAGATGGCGAAAGCGCAGCAGCACTACGCGCTCCTGGCGATGCGCCAGTGGTGGTCGCCCTGGCTAAGCCCATGGTCGGCGGCGGCGAGCGCGGCCAGGGTGCTGGACAAAGGCTTGGGGCCGGTGCACCGGCGTGCATCGGCGAATGCCCGCCGGCTGCGCAGGCTTCGTCGAAGCTGAGCTAGCCCTTGCGGTAGGCGCCGCAGCGCCAGCACTGGCTGAACTGCGTGCCGAGCGTCTCGCCGCAGTCGCAGATCCAGTCGGGGCCCGCGGGCGGCTTCCAGCGCAGGATCTCCTCCGCCCGGGCAAGGTCGGCATCTTCAAGAACCCAGATCTGCGCCTCGCATTCGGCCGGCGGCAGCTCGCCCATGGCGGAGGAGAGGTACTGGTTTCGCACCAGCACCCGGATCCCCGCGGCTTCGAGCAGGTTCTTCGCGTGGTGGACGAGCTGCTGGTTGTAGGAGCCGAAGACTCTTTTCACCGAGCGGAGCGAAACTTCAGCGGCAGATTCGGCCTGAGATCGAACTCCAGGGGCTGCTCGCTTGCGAAGACGAACTCCAGCGCATAGTCGGCGCCCGCCTTGAACCTTACCACTCCGCGCTCGTGTAACGCGGCGGCCGGTTTCGAGAGCGGCGCAGTTGGCGGAAGCGACACATCGATTCTCGATATCCGGCGAATAGGGACGCGATGCTCGATGGGCTCCTCGGGAGAGGCACTGGGTCCTGCGGCGGGGAGAAATGCCAACTCCGGTTCAGTGATAGGAACGTCTCGCGCAAATTCAATCGAAGTCCCGGCGGGAAGATAGCGTGGTTTGTAGGACCACGTTGCGAAAGGCAGGGGCGATTCGTCCGTGCGAAAGAGGATGCCGAACGGGCATGCCGCTTCGCCTCGCCCTGACCACCGCTGCCGCAAGCGCGTGATACGCATTCGAGAAGAAGAACCTTCGATTCGCCGTACCCTGACCCGGGTGGCGATTTGCAGAGCCCTCGACCAGTCCGAGCTCGACGAGCGCTTGAGCCTCCGGGGCATTCTTCGAGCAGCAGATAAAAGCATGGGCTAGCGCCAGCATCGCAAGATCATTTCATACGGTCTTCAGCCGGGCGATGCGCGCTGCCGCTGGGGGGTGCGAATCGTAGAACGCGGAGTGCACCGGGTCGGGGGTCAGCGTGCTGGCGTTGTCCTTGTAGAGCTTGACCAGCGCCTGCTCGAGGTCCGAGGACTGCGCATAGCGCACCGCGTACAAATCGGCCTCGTACTCGCGCTTGCGCGAATAGCGGCTCATCAACGGGTCCAGGAAGAAGGTGAACTCCGGGATCGCCAGCAGAAACAGCGCGAGCGCCGCCGCCATGCTGGGCGTGGCGACACCCAGGCCCGAGAAGAACCACGGCTGGTCGAACACCTGGCCGAGGATCCAGAAGCCGGCGAGGCTCATGGCCGCGCTGAGCGCGATTCCCTTCGCGATGTGATGCAGCTTGTAGTGGCCGAGCTCATGCGCGAGCACCGCCTCGACCTCGGAAACGCTCAGCCGCTGAATCAGCGTGTCGAACAGCACGATGCGCTTGCCGGCGCCGAAGCCGGCGAAGAAGGCGTTGCCGTGGCTCGAGCGTTTGGAGCCGTCCATGACGAACAGCCCCCGGTACTTGAAGCCGCACTTGGCGAGCAGCGCCGCCACCCGGGTGGAGAGCTCGCCTTCGGTCACCGGAGTGAACTTGTTGAACAGCGGCAGGATGAGCGCCGGATAGATCATCATGAAGACGACGAGAAACGTCACCAGCAGGAGCCACGCGTAGACCCACCAGAAGGTGCCCATCTTCTCCATCAGCCACAGAATCGCCAGCAGCAGCGGCACGCCGAGTGCGAGCGACACCGCGAGCTGCTTGGCGAGATCGGTCAGGAACAGGCGGAAGGTCATGCGGTTGAAGCCGAACTCCTGCTCGACGACGAAGATGCGGTAGATGGCGATCGGCAGGCCGACGACGAACTGCACGGCGAACATGCTCAGCAGCAACGCCGTTCCGTGCGGCAACGAGCCCGACGCAAACACAGCGCCCCAAGCATAGGAGAGAAGCTCGATGCCGCCTCCGAGCGTCAGGCCGAGGACCAGCAGCGTGCCGACGAACAGGCTGACCAGTCCCAGCCGCGCCTTGGCGACGGTATAGTCGGCGGCTTTCTGATGCGCGGCGAGCGGGATGACCTCGGCGAAGGTTCGCGGAACCGCGCCGCGGTGAGCGCGCACGTGGCGGATCTGGCGCAGCGCGAGCCACAGGCGAGTCGCCGTGGTTGCGAGGAGCGCGGCGAGAAAAGTCCAGGTCAGGGCATTCGACATCGCGTGAGAGAATAAGCCATGCCCGCCGATCCGAACAACCTCATCTGGATCGACATGGAGATGACCGGCCTGCAGCCCGACAGCGACCGGGTCATCGAGATGGCGCTGCTGGTCACGGATCCGCAGCTCAACATCCTCGCCCAGAGCCCGGCATGGGTGCTGCATCAGCCCGACGAGGTGCTGGAGGCGATGGACTCGTGGAACCGGGGCACGCACGCGAAGACCGGGCTGGTCGGCCGCGTCAGGGCCGCGTCGCTCACCGAGGCGCAGGCCGAGGCGATGGCGCTGGAGTTCCTCGCGCCGCTGGTGCCGGCGAACGCCTCGCCGATGTGCGGCAACTCGATCTGCCAGGACCGGCGCTTCCTCGCGCGCTGGATGCCGAAGCTCGAGTCGTACTTCCACTACCGCAACCTCGATGTGTCGACGCTCAAGGAGCTGGTGCGGCGCTGGAAGCCGGAGGCGGCCAAGGGCTTCGCCAAGGAAGGCAAGCACGAGGCGCTCGCCGATATCCTCGAGTCGATCGAGGAGCTGAAGTACTACCGCAAGACGGTGATGACGATCTAGGCGCGGACGATCGGGCCGCGGTCGATCTACTCGACTTCGACGATCACTTCGATCTCCACCGGGATCTGCATCGGTAGCGAGCCCATGCCGACCGCGGAGCGCGCATGCTTGCCGCGCTCGGCGAACACCTCGACAAAAAGGTCCGAGCAGCCGTTGATGACCTTCGGGTGGTCGGCGAATTCGGGCATGGCGTTCACCATG
>JBJMWH010000154.1:0-5712 GCA_045810245.1 Burkholderiales bacterium
CCTGGGCGCGCAGCTCCTCCAGCAGCTCGGCCTGCTCCCCTTTCCTGCCGGTGACGACGGGGGCGAGCACCATGAGGCGCGTATCCTGTGGCAGCGCAGCCACGTGATCGACCATCTGCGCCACGGTCTGCGCCTTGAGCTCGAGATCGTGCTCGGGGCAGTACGGCGTGCCGGCGCGCGCGAACAGAACCCGAAGATAATCGTGGATCTCGGTCACCGTGCCGACGGTCGAGCGCGGGTTGTGGCTGCCCGCCTTCTGCTCGATCGCGATCGCCGGAGACAGGCCCTCGATCAGATCGACGTCGGGCTTCTCGGTGAGCTGCAGGAACTGCCTGGCGTAAGCCGAGAGCGACTCGACATAGCGCCGCTGACCCTCGGCATAAAGCGTGTCGAAGGCGAGCGAGCTCTTGCCGGAGCCGGAAAGCCCGGTGATGACGACGAGCGAATCGCGCGGCAGATCGAGCTGCAGGTTCTTGAGGTTGTGGGTGCGCGCGCCACGAATGCGGATGCTGTCGGTCAAACGAATTTCCCCAACAAGTTTCCCAACAAATTTCCGGTGAAAAAAGTGAAACTTGCTACTATAGCTCGTTTCGCATTCCCGCCGACGCCTTCACTCAGATGCGCGACTTTTCTCTGATCTCCCGGATCCGATGCCTCCAGAACGCATGAGCCCGCTCGAAGTGCGCGCGGGCGCGAGCCTCGCGGGCGTGTACGGCCTGCGCATGCTAGGGCTCTTCGTGATCCTGCCGGTATTCGCGGTGCACGCGGGCGCACTGCGCGGCGGCGACGACTTGTCGCTCGTCGGCGTCGCGCTCGGCGCCTACGGGCTCGCCCAGGGCATCCTGCAGATTCCCTTCGGCATGGCGTCCGACCGCTGGGGCAGGAAGCCGGCGCTCTACGTCGGCCTCGCTGTGTTCGCCGCCGGGAGCTTCCTCGGCGTCGCCGCCCACGACATTTGGACCGCGATCGCGGCGCGCGTGCTCCAGGGCGCCGGCGCGATCTCCTCGGTCGCAATGGCGCTCGCGGCCGATCTCACGCGCGAGGAGCATCGCACCAAGATCATGGCGATGATCGGCTCGACCATCGGCCTCATGTTCGCGCTGTCGCTGGTCGGCGCGCCGGTCCTCTACCGCTGGATCGGCATGGAAGGCCTCTTCGCCCTCACCGGCGTGCTCTCGCTCGTCGCGATGTGGATCGTGCGCACGCAGGTTCCCGAGCCGCCGGCGCGCGCGAGCGCGCCGGTAAAAGCTCCGGGCGCGGCCGCGCGGCGGCTCGAGCCCGACCTGCTGCGGCTCAACGCGGGCATTTTCATCCTGCATATCCTGCTCTACGCCATGTTCGTGGTCGTGCCGAGCGTGCTGGTGCAGGATGGGCTCGCGCTGCCGCAGCACTGGAAGCTGTACCTGCCCGTGGTGCTCGCGTCGTTCGTGGCGATGGTTCCGGCGATCCTTTACGCCGATCGGCGAAACGGCGCGAAGTCCGTGTTGCTCGCTTCGGTCGGGCTCTTGCTCGCAGTCGAGGTCGCGCTGATGTTCGTGCAGCGCTCGGTGGCCGCCATCGCGCTTCTCATGTTTGGTTTCTTCGTTGCATTCAATGTGCTGGAGGCCATGCTGCCCTCGCTCGTGTCGCGCGTCGCCCCCGCCGAGGGACGCGGCGCGGCGATCGGGGTGTACAACACGACGCAGACCCTCGGCGTGTTCTTCGGCGGCGTCGTCGGCGGTTGGGTTGCCTCCCACTATGGCGCGAGCGGCGTGTTCGCGACCTGCGCCACGCTCGCGCTCGCCTGGCTCGTGCTCGCCGTCGGAATGCGTCCGATACGCCGCGAGGTCAACGAGGTTTCGAGTTTGACGTTGTCGATAGCGTCCGGGGTCAATCCCGAGGGGCTGAGAGAAGCGCTCGCGAGCGTGCGCGGGGTGCGGCAAGTCGAGGTGCTCGTGCACGAGCGCATTGCGCGCATCCAGGTAGTCCCCGGACAATGGGATGAGCGTAGCGTACGGAAACTGGTGACAGGGGAGATCTGACATGGCTTCGGTGAACAAAGTGATCGTGGTCGGCAATCTCGGGCGCGACCCGGAAACTCGTTACATGCCGGACGGCGCGGCGATTACCAACGTATCGGTCGCAACGTCGTTTCAATGGACCGACAAGGCGAGCGGCGAGAAGAAGGAAGAGACCGAGTGGCACCGCGTGGTGTTCCGCGGCAAGCTCGCCGAGATCGCGGGCGAATACCTCAAGAAGGGCTCGCAGGTGTATGTCGAGGGACGCCTGCGCACGCGCAAGTGGCAGGACAAGGACGGCCAGGACCGCTATACCACCGAGATCATGGCGACCGAGATGAAGATGCTCGGTTCGCGCTCCGGCGCGGGCGAGCCGCGCGAGGCGCCATCCGAGCCGCGGCCATCCGAGCCGCGGCCATCCGAAGCGCGCGCCGCGCCGGCGAAGAAGCCGGCCGGCAAGTTCGACGACCTGGAAGACGACATTCCGTTTTGAGGGCCACGGCTTTTCGCCCCAAAATCAGCGATATAATCGCGACGCAAGGGGATTTGCACGATCATGCCGATTTACGAATATCGCTGTCAGGCCTGCGGCCACCAGGAAGAGTTCCTGCAGCGGGTTACCGAGCCGCCGCTCACCGAGTGCCCGGTCTGCCGCAAGCCGACGTTCCAGAAGCTTCTGAGCGCGGCGGGTTTCCAATTGAAGGGTAGCGGCTGGTACGCCACCGACTTCAAGAACAAGAGCTCCAAGCCGGCGGAGAAAAAGTCCGAGGAAAAAAAGTCCGAGGACAAGCCCGAGTCGAAAAGCGACGCCAAGCCGGAGAAGAAGACCGAACCCAAGTCCGAGGCCTCCGCCTGAGCCCCGGCGCGTGAACTCCATGGCCCGGCCCAGCCGGGCCTTTTTATTCCACGCCCTTGAAGAAGTACCTCATTACCGGGCTTCTGATCTGGATCCCACTGGTCATCACGATCTGGGTCCTGAAGCTCGTCGTCGACGTGCTCGACCAGTCGTTGCTCCTGCTGCCCGACGCCTGGCAGACGGAGAACTGGCTCGGCGTCCACATTCCAGGCCTGGGCGCGATTCTGACGGTCGTGATCGTGCTGCTCACGGGGCTCTTCGCGACCAATTTTTTCGGCGCCCAGCTGGTCGAGATCTGGCACGACATCCTGCACCGCATCCCGGTGGTGAACTCGATTTACTCGAGCGTGAAGCAGATCTCCGACACGCTGTTCTCGTCGAGCGGGCAGGCGTTCCGCAAGGCGCTCCTCGTGCAATGGCCGCGCCAGGACATGTGGACCATCGCCTTTCTCACCGGCACGCCTGGGGCCGGTGTCGCGCGTCACGTGCCGCCCGACTGCGTGGCGGTCTATGTCCCCACCACGCCGAACCCCACCGGCGGCTATTTCGTCATCGTGCCCCGCAAGGATGTGATCGAGCTCGACATGAGCGTCGACCAGGCGCTGAAGTACATCATTTCGATGGGCGTGGCGCCGCCGCTGGAGAAAGGTGCGGCGCCCCTGGAAAAAGAATCCGATGAGAACTCACTACTGCGGTGAGCTGAGCGCTGCGCTGGTTGAGCGCACGGTCGCGCTGTGCGGCTGGGCGCACCGCCGCCGCGACCACGGCGGCGTGATCTTCGTCGACCTGCGCGACCGCGAAGGGCTCGCCCAGGTCGTGTTCGATCCCGACCGCCCGGAAGCGTTCGCGATTGCGGAGCGCGTGCGCGGCGAGTTCGTGCTGCGCGTCACCGGCAGGGTGCGCAGGCGCCCGCAGGGCACGGTCAACCCGGATCTCGCCTCCGGCGAGGTGGAGGTCCTCGCGCACGAGGTCGAGATCCTCAACCCGTCGGCGCCGCTGCCGTTCCAGATCGACGACGAGAACCTCAACGAGGCCACGCGCCTGACGCACCGGGTCCTCGATCTGCGGCGCGAGCCGATGCAGAAGAATCTCAAGCTGCGCTACCGCACCGCGATGGCGGTGCGCAGCTACCTCGACGCGCACGGCTTCATCGACATCGAGACGCCGATGCTCACGCGCTCCACGCCCGAGGGGGCGCGCGACTATCTCGTCCCGAGCCGGGTGCATCCGGGTGAGTTCTACGCCCTGCCGCAGTCGCCGCAGCTCTTCAAGCAGCTGCTGATGGTCGCGGGCTACGACCGCTATTACCAGATCGTCAGGTGCTTCCGCGACGAGGACCTGCGCGCCGACCGCCAGCCCGAGTTCACCCAGATCGACATCGAGACCTCGTTCCTGGACGAGGCCGCGATCCAGGCGCTGATGGAAGGCCTGGTGCGCGAGGTGTTCAGGAATGTGCTCGGCGTCGAGCTGCCCGATCCCTTCCCGCGCCTCACGCACGCGGAAGTGCTCGCGCGCTACGGCGTCGACAAGCCCGACCTGCGCGTGCCGCTCGAACTGACCGAGCTCACCGACCTCATGAAGGACACCGAGTTCAAGGTGTTCCGCCAGGCGGCGCAGATGCCGGGCGGCCGGGTCGCGGCCCTCAAGGTGAGCGCGGAGCTCACGCGCAAGGAGATCGACGATCTCACGCCGTTCGTCGCCGCCTACGGCGCGAAGGGACTCGCATACATCAAGGTCAATCCGGACGGGCTGCAGTCGCCGATCGTGAAGTTCCTCGCCAAGGACCTGCTGGATCGAATCGTTTCGCGGACCCAGGCAAAACCGGGGGACCTGATCTTCTTCGGCGCCGACAAGGCGAAGATCGTCAACGACGCGCTCGGCGCGCTGCGCCTCAAGCTCGGCCACGACAAGGGGCTGGCCGAAAAGGGCTGGCGCCCCCTGTGGGTGGTCGACTTCCCGATGTTCGAATGGGACGAGGAAGGAAAGCGCTGGAGCGCGATGCACCACCCTTTCACCGCGCCCAAGGACGGCCACGAGGACCTGCTCTTCTCCGATCCGGCGCGGGCGCTCTCCAAGGGCTACGACATGGTCCTGAACGGCTGGGAGATCGCCGGCGGCTCGGTCCGCATTCACCGCGCCGACGTGCAGGCGAAGGTGTTCAAGGCGCTCGGCATCTCCGACGACGAAGCGCGCAACAAGTTCGGCTTCCTGCTCGACAACCTCCAGTACGGGGCGCCGCCGCACGGCGGCATCGCCTTCGGCCTGGATCGCATGGTGGCGCTCATGGCGGGCGCGGACTCGATCCGCGACGTGATCGCCTTTCCCAAGACGCAGCGCGCGCAGGACCTGCTGGTGCGCGCGCCCAGCCCGGTCGACGAGAAGCAGCTCCGCGAGCTCGGCCTCAGGTTGCGGGAGGGGGTCCGGGAGGCGCCCAAGACTTGAGGCTCGCGCTCGCCGCTCTCGCGCTCTTCTGGCTGACGGGCGCGTGCGGCGCCGAAGTAAGGCTCGACCAGCTGCCGTCCGAGGCGCGCGGCACGCTTGCTCTCATCAAGTCCGGGGGACCATTCCCGTACGCCCAGGACGGGCGGGTGTTCTCGAATCGGGAAAAGCTCCTGCCGATCCAAAACAGCGGGTACTACCGCGAATACACGGTTAAGACCCCTGGAGTGCGCGACCGTGGCGCACGGCGTATCGTTGCCGGCAACGGCGGCGAGTACTACTACAGCGCCGATCATTACCGCTCCTTCACGCGGATAAGGGACTGATGGCAAAGCTCCTCCAGCGACTGCAGGACGCGGCCAAATCGGGCGTCTACCGCGCAACCCGGGTCGAGGCGATCGAGGACGCGCTGCGCGGCGG
>JBJMWH010000155.1:0-2702 GCA_045810245.1 Burkholderiales bacterium
TATTCCTGATCCGTGGCGGTCGCTGATCCTCGGATTGGCGGCCGCATTCTTCTCCGTCGGCTGCGCGGCGGCGCAGAACATGCCGCTGGCGGAACGAATTGCGCAGTGCGGCGGCTGCCATGGCGAGGATGGCAACTCGCGCCTGGAGAAGGTCCCGTCGCTGGCCGGGCAGCCCGCCTACTTCGTGATGAACCAGCTGTTCCTGATGCGCGAGAACGTGCGCCGGGTCGAAGCGATGATGCCGTTCGTGAAGGACCTCAAGGACGACGAGCTGACCGCATTGGCGCAGCACTACGCCTCGCTCGAGGCCAAGCCGAGCGACGAGGCGATCGACCGGTCGGTCATCGAGCGCGGCGCCGAGCTTGCCCGGTCGCTGCGTTGCGGTTCCTGCCACCTGCCGACCTTTGCCGGACAGGAGCAGATGCCGCGAGTGGCAAAGCAGCGCGTCGACTACTTGATCGAGGCGTTGAAATCCTACCGCGACAATACCCGCAGCGGCGCCGAAACGCTCATGAGCGCCACCGTCGCCGGATTGCCCGACGCCGACCTCGTGGCGCTCGCACATTATTCCGCATCGCGGTAACTTGGCGCGCGGTGGAACAGGGCGGTCGACCACACCGCCGGCTTGACTCGGCGCCTCGCGCCCACTTTCTCGCCAATCGCCCATGATGGGAGCAGGTGTGCATACCTGAATCGACTTAGCCGCATTGCGCATCCGCTCGCCCTGCACTACGTTTTGCTCAATGCACGCTCAAGCGGCTTAAAGGCTTCACGCAATGGAGGAGGAAACCATGGCCTGGACGACACCGACCCTCGTTGAAATTTGCATCGGGCTCGAGATCAACGGCTACCTGCCGGCCGAGTTCTGACGCGTAATATTGCAGCCCTCGGCCCCACCGCATGGGGCGCCTGACCGCCATCGTGCTCGGTTCGGCGGCCGGGGGTGGTTACCCGCAATGGAATTGCCGCTGCCCGGTGTGCCGCCTCGCCTGGGAGGGTGACCGGCGGGTGAAGGCGCGCACCCAGGCGAGCGTTGCCGTTTCGGCGGACGGCGAAGCCTGGATTTTGCTGAACGCATCGCCTGATTTGCGGGCCCAGATCGCGGCAACTCCGGCATTGCGACCGGCCACCGGTACGCGCGGAAGCCCAATTGCGGCCGTGCTGCTTACCGGGGCCGAAATCGATCAGATCGCCGGCCTCCTGACGCTGCGCGAGCGTCAAGGCTTTGCCTTGCTCGGCACTGCCGAGACGCTTGCTCTCATTGCCGAGAACCCGATCTTTGCCGTGCTCGCGCCCGACCTGGTGCGGCGCCGCACGGTGGCGCTGGACGAGCCTCTTGCCTTGCCCGGCGGCATCGAAGCGCGGCTGTTCGCCGTGCCGGGAAAAATGCCGCTCTATCGCGAAGGGGAATCTCCGCCGACCGCCGTCGAAACGGAAGTCAACGTGGGCGTGGAGCTTCGCCTCGGCGGGGCACGGCTTGCCTATGTGCCGGGCGCCGCCGCTGTCCCGCCGTCGCTGAAGGAACGGCTCGCGCACGCCGACGTCGTGCTGTTCGACGGCACGCTGTTCGTGGACGACGAGATGATCCGCAGCGGGACGGGCGAAAAAACCGGCCGCCGCATGGGGCACACGCCGATCGATGGGCCCGATGGCTCGCTCGCCGCGCTCGCCGATCTCGAGGCTCGGCGCGTCTACATTCACGTCAACAACACCAATCCCATCCTGGTCGACGGCTCGCCCGAGCGCCGCCGCGTGGTCGCGGCCGGCTGGGCCGTCGCCGAAGACGGCATGGAGATCGCGGTGTGATAGGCTGGATCGGATAACGACGCGAAAAAGGGTCGTCCGCTCTGGTGCCTGGAATGAAGCTGATGAGTCCCGACGAGCTCGAGGCGGCGCTGCGCGACATCGGTGCGCGGCGCTATCATCGCTTACATCCCTTCCATGTGCTCATGCGTGAGGGCAAATGCACCAAAGGCCAGATCCAGGCCTGGGCGCTGAACCGCTACTATTATCAGGCCTCGATTCCGCTCAAGGATGCGAGCCTGATCGCGCGCTGCGACGATCCCGCATTGCGGCGCGAGTGGCGCTCGCGCCTGGTCGATCACGATGGCGAAGGCGAGGGCGACGGCGGCATCGCGCGCTGGCTTAAGCTCACCGACGGCCTTGGGCTGAACCGCGATGACGTCACCTCGCTGCGCGGGCTCCTTCCGGCGACGCGCTTCGCGGTCGATGCCTATGTGCGTTTCGTGCGCGAGCAGACGCTCCTCGAGGCCGTCGCCTCCTCGCTCACCGAATTGTTCTCGCCCACCATCATCAACGAGCGGATCGCCGGCATGCTGGCGAACTACGATTTCGTCACCCGCGAGACGCTCGCCTATTTCGACAAGCGCCCGCCGCAGGCGGCGCGCGATTCCGACTTCGCGCTCGACTACGTCAAGCGCCATGCGGTGACGCCGCCGAGCCAGCAGGCGGTGCTGGCCGCGCTCGAATTCAAGTGCGACGTGCTGTGGGCGATGCTCGACGCGCTCTACCACGCTTATGTGGCGCCCCGGCACGTGCCGCCCGGCGCCTTCGTGCCGGAGGACTGGCAGGGCGTGCACTGATGAATCGCCCCAGCCGTGTCCGTTTTCGAGCAAACCGGGAATTGAGCCGACATCACCCAATGACTGAGTCTGACCCCTAATCGACATTGTCCCTGGGCT
>JBJMWH010000156.1:0-4221 GCA_045810245.1 Burkholderiales bacterium
TATTGATGTCGTAGGCCGCGACGAAGCCGCGCACGCCGAACTCGCCGCCTGAAATGCCGGTGATCACCTTGTCCTTGAAGATATGCGGCGCGTTGGTGTTGGTCTCGCCTTTCTTCGGATCGCCGTTCTTGACTTTCCACAGCTCCTTGCCGGTCTTCGCGTCGAGCGCGACCAGCGTGGTGTCGGCCTGCTGCAGGAAGATCTTGCCTTCGGCGTAGGCGAGGCCGCGGTTGACGGTATCGCAGCACATCACCGGAATCACCGTCGGATCCTGCTTGGGCTCGTACTTCCACTTGATCTCCTGGTCGCCGAGCCCGATGGCGAACACCTTGTTGGGGAACGGGCTGTGGATGTAGAGCATCTCGCCGATCACCAGCGGGCCGCCCTCGTGGCCGCGCAGCAGGCCGGTCGAGAATTGCCAAGCGACGTGCAGACCCTTGACGTTCTCCTTGGTGATCTGCTTGAGCGAGCTGTAGCGGTGGTTGCTCATGTTCCCCGCCTGCATCGCCCAGTTGGACGAGTTCTGCGTCTGCTTGATCACGTCGCCGTTGGCGAGCGCGCCCGATGCGAGCGTGCAGCCGATCAATGCGCCCCATGTATACGTGAGTTTCCTTGCCATTTTTTCCTCCTCGAGACCAGCGCGAATTCCTGCGAGCACCCCTTGACCGGCTTAATATACGCTCGCCTTGGTCAAAACAGAACGCGTGTCATGAAGACAAAACCTCGGCGACGAAACGCGCTTCGTGCTGCTGCGCTGCGAGTGTTCCGAAAGCGAACACCCGAAGTGTTCAACTGTGTCGCAGTCGCCGCAGCTTTGCGCTTTGCCAGTGCTAGAACAGAAGAGTAGCTTGACCCGGACCATGTTCGTGCGCGTATTGGCCTGTGCAGCGCTCGCCTGCTCGAGTGCCGGCTTTGCCGCCGACACCGCTCCCAGGACGCCTGCGAGCGATCTGCCCGATCCGGAAACTGCGATCTGGAAGAAGCTCAAGAGCTCGCTGTTCGAGAATCGCCCGCTCTCCTCCGGCGCGCTCGAGCTCATGGCGCCGGCGCGCGCCGAGGACGGCGCGGTGGTGCCGATCGCGATTCGCGCGAAGTCGCTCCAGCGGCCGGACCTCTACATCCGGCGCATCTACCTCATCGTGGACAACAACCCGTCGCCGCTTGCGGCGGTGATCGACCTGACTCCCGAGAGCGGCCGCGCCGACATCGAGACGCGCATTCGAGTCGAGCAGTACAGTTATGTGCGAGCGGTGGCCGAGCTCTCCGACGGCACGCTTTCCGTTCAGGCACGCTTCGTCAAGGCCTCCGGAGGTTGCTCGGCGCCGGCGGGAGGCGACGCCGCCGCAGTCGGGCGCACCGGGCGCATGCGCCTCGCCGTGGACGGCGACGGCGCCTATGGCGAGCCGGTCGCGGCGCAGCTCATGGTGAGCCATCCCAACCACTCGGGACTGGCGATGGATCAGCTCACGCGGCTATATACGCCCGCGTATTTCGTGCGCTCGGTGAAGGTAAGCTATGCCGGCAAGCCCGTGCTCGCAGCCGAGGTGGATTTCTCGATCAGCGAAAATCCTTACTTCCGCTTCTACTTCGTGCCGCACGAGCCCGGGGAGTTGAAGGCCGAGGTGACGGACACGAAAGAGCTCAAATTCGAGACCGCCGCCGCCGTCCAGCGCGGTGCGAGCCGGGTACAGGGCCGGGCCGCGCCCGTGCCGGACCGGCGCGCACCCTAGTCAGCGCGGCACGTCGCAGCGCTTCATCGCCTCGCCCTGGACTTGAGTGAAGCGCTTCGCGAGCTCCCGCGTTTGCGGCGGATCGCGAAACAGCCCGCCCCGCTCGCCGCCCAGGCTCTGGTAGCGTGCAGCGGTGGCAGCTTCCACGAAATCATCATAGGAGTATTTCTGGGCAATCTCGTCGATCACGCAGGCGCACTTGTAGACGAACTCCTGCTTGCCCGCGTTCCTTTGCATGCACTCGAGGACGAACTCGACTCGGCCCGAGGTCGGATAGTCATGCGCACTCGCTCCCACCGCTGCAAAGAACAGCGCCAAGGCCGGCCAGAGACGCATATCCCATGCTAGCACGCGTGATGGCCGCTTTTGCCGCGGGGTCGATCGCATCGACGGGGCATGCGGCGCCGTATCCCGAGCCGGTCGAGCTCGGACACGGCGTGCACGTTTTCGTGGGCGCGCGCGAAGAGGCGAGCCGGGCAAACGGCGGGCATATCGCCAACCAGGGATTCATCGTCGCGGCCGAGGGCGTGATCGTGATCGACAGCGGCCTTTCCGCGGGATTTGCGGAGCACATGCTGCGTGTCATCCGTTCCCGGACGGGCAAACCGGTCGCTCTTGTAATCCTTACCTGGCCGATGGACGAGGCGATCTTCGGCGCGGCGCTGTTCCAGGACCGCGGTGCGCCGGTGCTCGCGCACGAGGCCGCCGCGCGGCTCATGGCCGAACGCTGCGAGCGTTGCCTCGCCCAGCGTCGCACAACGCTCGGCGAGGAACTCATGGCCGGTACCCGCGTGCCGCGGCCCGACCGCGTCTTCCGGGGCTCGCAGTCCATTTCCGTGGCCGGCCGCAGGCTCGAGCTGATCGACGAGGACGGCGCCGCAGCTTCGGGAAGCATTGCCGTCTGGGATCCGCAATCGGGCGTCCTTTTTGCCGGGGGCCTGGCGAGTTTCGGGCGCATTCCCGATAGCGGGAATGGCGCGTTAGACGCATGGACAAGGGCTTTGGGCCGCCTTGCCGCGCTACCCGCTCGCAGGGTGGTTCCCGCGCATGGGACGCCCGGCGCTCGTGACGATCTCGGCAGGGTCGCCGGCTACCTGGCCGCGCTGCAGATACGCACGCAAAAAGCCTATGCCGCGGGCATGAGCTTGCTCGACGCGCCTCGAAGGGTCGCGGTCCCCGAGTACCAGGGCTGGGCGCTCTACGAGGCCGTTCATCCGCGCAACGTTCATCATGCGTATCTCCTCCTGGAGCAACACGAGCTCCTGGGCGAGCCTCCCTGAAGGAGTGGGACGCGTCCCGCCGAGTACACGCATGCTGCGATCCCTGAAACGCCTGCGTTAGGCGCATACTATGTTCGCCAGAGGGGATCGCATGTTCACGGACGGAAACCACGCACGGCTCGTGCATTCCGTGACTCGAGGTACGTCTCGCAATGCGAGCGCGCCCGAGCACGTGAAGCGCTCGTGGCTGCGCTGCCTGGACGAATACGGCCTCGATCCCGAGTCGGGCGGCGAGCCCGCGGTCGTGTCGCACCAAGAGCTGCTCGCACGCAAGGAGCAGAGCCTGGAGCTCCTGTCCTTCGCCGACACCGAGATGGCGCATCTTCACCGCCAGCTGGCGGGCTCGGGCCATTCGATCATCCTGACCGACCGGGACGGCGTGCTCCTCTCCCACTACGGAGATCCGAGCTTCAGGCACGCGGCAGCGCGCGCCGGCCTGGTGTCCGGCGGCGTATGGAGCGAGCGCCACGGCGGCACCAACGGCATGGGAACCTGCCTCGCCGAACGCACGCCGCTCATCGTGCATCGCGACCAGCACTTCTTCGCGCGCAACACCGGGCTCACCTGCTGCGCGGCCCCCATTTTCGATCCCGCCGGCGAGCTCGCCGCGGTGCTCGACGCATCGGGCGAGTCCGACCGCGCGCAGCAGCACACGCTCGTGCTGGTGAGCCTGTCGGCGCAGGCGATCGAGAAGCGCCTGTTCCTGCATCGCTTCCGCGACGCATTCGTGGTGCGCTTCCATAGTCGGCCCGAGCTCGTTGGCACGTCGAGCGAAGGCATGCTCGCATTCGATGCCGACGGCAGGATCGCCGCGGTCGACCGAAACGCCCTCTTTCAGCTCGGTTGCAAGCAGGCGGCCGATCTCATGGGCGGTGCGCCGCTCGAGCGCGTATTCAACATTTCCCTGCCCGCGCTCCTCGGCCGCTGCCGCAAGAAATCGTTCCATCCGCTTCCGGTCTACGAAATGCGCCACGGCGGGCGCTTTTTCGCGCTTGCGCAGGAGCCCGAATCGGCGCAAGGCTCATCGCGCGCCGCCCCACCCGCGCGCGCTCCCGCCGCCGCGCGGGCCCCGGTTCCGAGCCCGCTCGACGAGCTCGATTTCGGCGACCCGGTGATGGCGCGCAGCATCCGCGCCGCCAAGCGCATAGCCTCGCGCGCGCTGCCCATCCTTCTGGTGGGCGAAACCGGGACCGGCAAGGAGCTCTTCGCCC
>JBJMWH010000157.1:0-12831 GCA_045810245.1 Burkholderiales bacterium
GCACCGCGTGGACCAGGATGACCTCTTCGAACCGCTGCCAAGGCGTATCGGCGCGCAGCATGGAGATGAACGGCGCGATGCCCGTGCCGGTCGCCATGAGCCAAAGCGTCTCGGCGTGGGGAACCTCCGAGAGCACGAGAAACCCCGCCGGATTCGCGGCGACGAAGAGGTGCTCTCCCGCCTGCAGTCGCGCGAGGCGCGGCGAAAGCGGGCCCTGCGGCACCACGACGCCGTAGAACTCGAGCAACGGGTCGCCCGGCGCGCTCACCATCGAAAAGGCGCGCGCCACGCGCTGCCCGTCGATATCGAGCGCGATGCGCACGAACTGCCCGGCTTCGAAGGCGAGCGGCGCTCCCGCGACGCGCAACGAGAACAGACTCCCGGTCCAATGGCGGTTTTCGACCACCTCTGTTTCGAACCACTGGGTCATGGACCGCTCATTGGACCGGGTATGGCTCCAGGTGAAGGTCCTGCACCTCGCCGCCGAGCATCACGATCGCGCCCTGACGCCGGTTGTTGCCGGTGTCGGAAAACTCGAACGTGTAGGTGCGGGCGATGCGCAGCTCCCCGTCTTGGTTGCGCGCCAGACGCAGGCGCGCGAAGGATACCGTGTCATCGAGAAACTGAAGCTGATAGCGCTCGCACGCCGAGCGGCCGGCGCGCACCGCGCGCTCGCGCGCCTTCAGGCTGTCCGCCCAAAGCAGCAGCCCTGCGGCGATGAGGACAATCGCGGCGCCTTCCCACATGGAGAGCCTGATTTTACTGTTTGACCAGATCGGCGCCCTTCTCCGCCACCGCGATGACCGCGGCATTGATGTTGCCGGAAGGTACCGCCGGCATGACGGAGGCATCGATCACGCGCAGGCCCGAGACGCCTTTTACGCGCAGTTGCTCGTCCACCACCGTGCCGATGCTGCAGGTCGAGGTCGGATGGAACACGGTGTCGCCGGCCTCGCGACAGAAGGCAAGCCAGTCCTCGTCGGTGCTCACCTGCGGTCCGGGGAAGAATTCGTCGACGACGTAATCGCGCATTGGCGGCGTGTTGATGATCCGCCGCACGCGCTTGAGTCCCTCCACCATCACGCGTCGGTCGTTCTCGGTCGCCAGGTAGTTGTAGCGGATCGCCGGCGGCACGGCCGGATCGGCTGAGCGGATGCGCACCGAGCCGCGGGACTCGACCTGGAGCTGCGACAGCGAGCAGGTGAACCCGGAATGCGCATGCAGCACGCCGCCGCGCCTCGCGGTGGAGAAGTTGATGAAGTAGATCTGCGCATCGGGCCTTTTCAGCTCTTCACGTGTGCGCACGAAGGCCGCCGCGTAGCCCGCGCTCACAGCGAGCGGACCGCGCTTCTTCAACACATACTGGAGGCCGATCCGTGCTTTGCGAAAAAACGAGGCCATGTCGTCGTTCAGGGTGATCGACTTGTTGCAGCGCCACAAGGTGCGCACATAGAAATGATCCTGGAGTCCCTCGCCCACCGGAGCATCAACTACGACCGGGATGCCATGGCTTTGAAGGAGCGCGGCCGGGCCGATGCCGGAAAGCTGCAGAAGCTGCGGCGAATTGAACGCGCCTCCAGAGAGAATCACCTCGCGCGCTGCCCCGGCTTCTCGACCTTGATATCGAACACCTACCGCCCGCGATCCTTGAAAAAGGATCCGGGTGACCAATGCGTTCACTTCGATCGTAAGGTTCGGCCGCTTCTCTGCCGGCCGCAGGTAGCCGGTGGCCGCGCTGCAGCGTTTCCCCTTGCAGGTCGTCGCCTGGTAGTAGCCGGCGCCTTCCTGCCGCGCGCCGTTGAAGTCGTCGTTGCGGGGGATGCCGAGCGCCGCGGCCGATGCGATGAAGGCGTCGCACAGCTCGTGCCGGTCCGGGAGGTCGCCGACCTCGAGCGGCCCGCCCACGCCGTGCCAGGCGTCGGCGCCGCGGCTCTGGTTTTCGGATTTCTTGAAGTAGGGCAGCAGGTCGTCGAAGCGCCAGCCGGGGACGCCCCAGCCGTCGAAGTCCTCGGGCTGGCCGCGGATGTAGACCAGGCCGTTGATCGACGAGGAGCCGCCGAGCACCTTGCCGCGCGGGGTGAACACGCGCCGGCCGTTCAGCGCCGGCTCGGGCTCCGATTCGTACGCCCAGTTGATGTCGGTGCGCGCGAACAGCTTGCCATAGCCGAGCGGCACATGGATCCAGCGGTCGGTATCGCGCGGCCCGGCTTCGAGGAGAAGGACCCTGCAAGCCGGATCTTCGGAGAGCCGGTTCGCAATGACGCAACCCGCCGAACCGGCGCCGATGACTATGTAATCAAAAATCAACGCGGGACAGCGATGTGCATGCCGCCGTCAACGTAAACGATCTGGCCTGTGACCCGCCGCGCGCTTTCGATGAGCCAAGCGATGGTATCGGCGGCGTCCTGCGCCTCGGCCGCGGCCTTCAGCGGTGCGCGCTCGGCGAAGCGCCGCTCCAGCTCGGCGGCGCCGTCGGCGCCGTGTGCCGCGATCTGCCACGGCGTGCGCACGAACCCCGGGGCGACCACGTTCAGGCGCACTTCCGGCCCGAGCGCGCGCGCGAGCGACAGGGTCATGGTGTCGAGCGCGGCCTTCGATGCGGCATACGCGACCGAGGAGCCGGTCCCGAGAAGCGCGGCCACCGACGACAGGTTGACCACGCAGCCGTGCGCTTCCTTGAGCGCAGGAGCGCAGGCTCGGATCATTTGGTACGGACCGACGACGTTGATGCGGAAGATGCCGAGGATGTCATCGGCCGAAAGGCCTTCGAGGTCGCCGTGCGCAACGAACTTGGTGGTGCCGGCGCTGTTCACCAGCGCGTCGATGCGGCCCCATTTGTCCACCACTGCCTTGGCCACGCGACGGCAGTCGGCGTCCTGCGCCACGTCGCCCTGGAGCGCGAGGCCGTTGATGTCGCCGGCGACGCGGTCGGCCTGCGCCTTGTTCTTCGAGAACATGATCGCGACCTGCCAGCCGCGCTTCGCCAGCTCGCGCGCGCTCGCCTCGCCCATGCCCGAGGAGCCGCCGGTAATGAGGACGACCTTCATACGGTCGCCACCGGCGTCGCGGGCGAGCCGACCGCGCCGGGCAGGCGCAGCGGCGGCGCAGTCAGGAGAAACCGGCTACGTCGATGGCTACGCAGCCAGCGCGCGAGGTCGCTCAAATACCACATCTCGCCGAGGTGGATGCCGTTCTTGAACAGGCAATGCTCGTGCAGCGGCATCAGCGCCGCCGGCTTGGGCTTCGAAAGGCTCACCGGAATGATCTCCACCGCGTAATTGTCGCTCGCCAGGATCGCCAGGCCGGAGTCGGAAATCCACTGCAGCAGGCGCTCGTCGCGCCCGTCGAGCCCGCTGCAGCTCGCGTGCAGAAGCTTCGCGTCGGGCTGCTTGCGCATTTCCAGCAGCAGGTCGGCGAACCCGGTGTATACGCACACCATGTCGCCCTTCTCTACCTCCACCCGGTCCTCATCCATCAGCTTCATCAGCTCATCGTAGCCCACGGCGCGGCGCTCGCGACCGTAGTGGTGGTGCAGGTCGAGCATCACGCCGCGGCCCTGCGCGCCGTGCTCGGCGAGGTTCTCGATGCCGAGCGCCCTTGCCTCGCTTCCCTCATATTTGTCCCATCCGTGGGTGGCGGCATTTCCCTTTGAGGGCACGATATGTTCGCCCGCCCGAAACCCGTTGTAGAACACGATCTCGCGCTTGCCATCGCCGTCGGCGTCGAAGCGGCTGCCGATGTGCGCGAAGCTGTCCCACTGGGTCGAGTACTGCAGCGTCAGCAGCACCCGGTCATCGGAGACCACGTCGGTCAGCTCGGGCTCGTCGTCGGCGAGCGGAAAACAGAAGTTCTGCTTGCCCGCGCTCTTGCCGTCGCGGATCGTCGCCGCGAGCCGCGGCGGGCTGCGGCGCGGATTCAGGGTGGCGCCGCCGGGATAGTCGAGCGGCAGCGAAAGCGCGAAGCTGATCCCCTCCTTCACCTCCGCGATGCCCTGCAGCACCTTTTCGCGCGTCACATAGTTCATCCGTCCGCGCTGGTCGTCGGGGCCGAACTCGCCCCAATTCGAGCCCGCCGGTTTTTGCTTCCATCTTTGGGCCATCAAACCTCCGAATCAGGGACAGACCACGTTTTTCTCTCATACCACGAAAAAACAAAACGGGGTCTGTCCCTGTTTTGCCCTGTTTTGCCTGTGTTTTTTGCTTCAGTAGTAATGCCGGCCGATCCATTCAGCCACCAGCGCCGGCTTCGGCGCGCCTTCGATCTCGACCGTCGCGGTCCAGGTCACCTGCACGCCGTTGCCTTCGATGGGCTCGTACTTCAGCAGCGTGAAGCGCGCACGCACGCGCGAGCCGCTTTTGACAGGCGAAGTAAAGCGTACCCGGTTCAGGCCGTAGTTCACGCCCATCTTGCGGTCGGAGAACGAGAAGGTCGTTTCGGAGAGGTGCGACAAGAGCGACAGGGTGAGGAAGCCGTGCGCGATGGTGCCGCCGAAGGACGAACTCTTTGCCCGCGCCGGATCGACGTGGATCCACTGGAAATCCTCGATCGCTTTGGCGAAGGTGTCGATGCGCTGTTGGTCGACCGCCAGCCATGGCGATACCGCCACTTCTTCGCCGACGCGGCTCTGCAGCTCCCGGATCGAAGCCAAGTTAGAAACGGTAGTCTTTGAACTGCTGGCGCAGGGTGAGCTTGGAGAGCTTTCCGGTGGCGGTGTGCGGCAGCTCATTCACGAATACCACGTCCTCGGGCATCCACCACTTGGCGATCTTGCCCTGGTAGAACTTGAGCAGCTCCTCCTTCGAGACCTCCTGGCCCGGCTTCTTGACCGCGACCACGATCGGCCGCTCGTCCCATTTCGGGTGCTTGACGCCGATCACCGCCGCCTCGGCGATCGCCGGATGCGCGATGGCGATGTTCTCCAGGTCGATCGAGCTGATCCATTCGCCGCCCGACTTGATCACGTCCTTCGAGCGGTCGGTGATCTGGATGAAGCCTTCGGCGTCGATGTTGACCACGTCGCCGGTCGGAAACCAGCCCGCGCCGCGCGCGTCCTTCGTCAGCGGGTCGCCGCCCTCGCCTTTGAAATAGCTCTGGATCACCCAGGGTCCGCGCACCTGCAGGTCGCCGATCGCCGCGCCATCCCAGGGAAGATCGGCGCCGTTCTCGTCGACCACCCGCAGGTCGACGCCGTAGATCGCGCGGCCCTGCTTGTTCTGTACCGCATAGCGCGCTTCCTTCGATGCCTTCAGATGCTTGCGCTTGAACGTGGACACGGTGCCGAGCGGGCTCATCTCGGTCATTCCCCAGGCGTGCAGCACCTCGACGCCGAAGTCGTCCTGGAACGCCCGGATCATCGCCGGCGGGCAGGCCGAGCCGCCGATCACCACGCGCTTCAGGGTCGTGAACCTGAGCTTCTGCGCCTTCATGTAGTTCAGCAGCCCCAGCCACACGGTGGGCACGCCCGCGCTCATCGTGACTTCTTCGCTTTCGAACAGCTCGTGCAGGCTCTTGCCGTCGAGATGCTGGCCGGGGAACACGAGCTTCGCGCCGGTGAGGGCGCAGCTGTAAGGCATCCCCCAGGCATTGACGTGGAACATCGGGACCACCGGCAGGATCACGTCGCGCGCCGAGACGTTGAGCGCATCGGGAAGCGCCGCGGCATACGCATGCAGGATCGTGGAGCGGTGGGTGTAGAGCGCGCCTTTCGGATTCCCGGTCGTCCCGGAGGTGTAGCAGAGGCAGGCCGCGGTGCGCTCGTCGAAGCTCGGCCATTCGTAGTTCGCCGATGCTTCCTCGACCAGCTCCTCGTAGCAGCGCAGGTCGCGGATCGACGTCTTGGGCATGTGCGCGCGGTCGGTCATGGCGACGAAGTGCTTCACCGACTTGAGCTGCGGCGCGAGCTTCTCCACCAGCGGCGCGAAAGTCAGGTCGAAGAACACGACCTTGTCCTCCGCGTGGTTCGCGATGTAGGCGATCTGGTCCGGAAAAAGGCGCGGATTGATGGTGTGGATCACCGCGCCCGACCCCGCGACCGCGTAGTAGATCTCGAAGTGCCGGAAGCCGTTCCAGGCCGCCGTCGCGACCCGCTCGTGCATGCCGACGCCCAGTGTTTTCAGCACGTTGGCGAGGCGACAGGCGCGCAGATGCGCCTCGCGGTACGTATAGCGGTGGGCGCTGCCGTCCTCCACCGTCTTCGAGACGATCTCGCCCGCGCCGTGGTGGCGGTCCGCGTGCCGGATCAGGTCGCTGATCAGCAGCGGCATGTCCATCATCAGGCCGTGCATCGACAACTCCTCCTGGAATTCCCGATGCAAGTTTAGCCCACCCCCCGGCCGCCCCCCTGCCGGGATCCCGCGGGACCCGGTCCGGTCAGGAGAAGCGAGCTTCGGCGTGCTGCGCGGCGTCTGTGCTGCGGCTCCGTGGGACGAGGCAGAGGCACCCGCCCCAGGCGAGCAGGGCCATGCTGAGCGCGCTCATGATCTGTACGGCGATATCGAGCACCAGTGCGTCCATAGAGCCTCCTCCGGTTCTGCGGGTGGCGGTTTGCCGCCCGACGCAGGTCACTCTATGGCCGGCCCGATCGAACCTCGACGCCGCATGGCACTGCGCTTTTGTGCCAAATGCACATTTAGAGGCAATGGAACTCCACCACGATGGCGTCGGCGTCCCCGGTGCGGTGTCCGATGCAGATGCGCCCGCTGCCGCGGAGCACCAGCTCTTCGCGGCGCAGGGAGATCTCGGCTTCTCCGTTCAATGCGACGTAGGTGCCGTTGGCGCTCTGGTCGATCAGCATGAACTTGCCGCGGCGCTTCTCGATGCGGGCGTGGTGGCGCGAGACCCGGCGGTCGACGATGACGATGTCGCAGGCCGCGTCGCGCCCGAGCCTGAGGGCGTTGCCGCCGCTCGCGTCGAACCACAGCTCGCGGCCGGCGAACGCCAGCTTGAGTCGGGAGGGCGCCTCCTCGAGGCGGGTCCCCAGGGTGGTGAGCTCCTCGGAGTCCTGCCAGGTCAGCTCGAAAATCTCCAGCGGCTCGCGCTTGCCTTTCAGTGCCACGTGGTCGAGCATGCGCACCCGCTCGCGCAGGCCCTCGCCGATCCTGCCGACCACCTCCTGGGTGGCGATGACCTGGCCGGCTTTGGCCAGGCCGACGACGCGCACGGCCACGTTCACGCAGTCGCCATAGAGATCGCCGTCGCTTTCGAGCACCGCTCCGTAGTGGCAGCCGACGTGAATGGCGAGCGCCGGAGCGCCGAGCGCCGCCTGCGCGGCCAGGCGCACCTGCATGAAGCGGGCGGCGTGCAGGGCGGCCTCGGCGTCGTTGAAGCAGCACATCACACCGTCGCCGGTCGTCTTCACCACGCGCCCGCGGAACTCCAGGGCGGCATCGCGCAGCAGCCTCAGGCAGGCGTCGATGCGCGAGAGGGCCTGCGCGTCTCCGAGCTCCTCGTATAGCTGGGTGCTACCGCTGATATCGGCAAACAGGACCGCGCAGGAATACGGCTCTGACATGGCACTGACAAATTGACGCGACCGGATCGCGCGGCCATAGTATCGCTCGGAATTCGTGGAGGGGGCGCCGAAGCTCAATGCTTGCGGCGGCATTTGCGGCGGCTTGCCTGGCGGTACCCGTACTCGCGGCGGGTGCTGACGCGCTGGCCGTCGTCACGCTGGTGGAGGGGCCGGCAGCGCTCATGCGCAGCGCCGGCCGATTCGCATTGGCCGAAGGCGTGCGCATCCACGGCGGCGACATCCTGGAGGTGCCGGACAAGGGACTGCTACAGATCGAGCTCGCCGATGGCACCCGCCTGAGCCTCGGGCCGCAAAGCCGGTTCCATGTCGCTGCGCTCGCCTCCGCCCCTGCCGCCGGCCGCGGCGCCAAGGGGGCGGCGGTCTCCGAGTTCTACCTGCTGCACGGCTGGACCAAGTTCGCGCTTCCCTCGTCGGCGGCGCCATTGCGCGTGACCACGCCGCTTTTCGGCCTGGGTAGCGCCGACGCGGTGTCCGTCCTGCAGGTCGAGGGCGCGGAAGCAAGCCTGTTTGTCGAGAGGGGCGGGTTACGCCTCGCCGAGGGCTTCGTCAGAGCCACCCCCACGAGCCCCGTAGCCGTGAGCGCCGGGCAGTTCTACGCGCGCAAGGCGGACCAGAAAGGCGTCCTCCAGGCGCGCCCGGCGCCGGGCTTCGTTGCCGGCATGCCAAGCTATTACCGGGACAACCTGCCGGAGCGGCTGGCGAGGTTCAAGGACCGCGACGTGTCGCCGCGCCGGCTGGGAGACCTCGCCTACGAGGATGTCGAGCCGTGGCTGAAGGGGCCTGCGGAGCTGCGCCGTCCGTTGATGCAGCGCCTGCGCGCGCGGGCGCAGGACCCGGAGTTCCGCAAGGCGCTGATCGCGAACCTGCGGTTCCATCCCGAATGGGATCGGATCCTGTTTCCCGAAAAGTACCTGCCCAAGCCGGTGCCCGACGCGGCGCCGGCGCCGGCGCAGAACAAATGAGCGCAACGTCGGAGATGCCATGAAGCTGATCGTCAAGTTCAATCTGGTGTTCATCGCGGTTTTTCTCATCGGTCTGGGCATCGCCGCCCACGTCGCCGACCAGCTCCTGCAGAACAACGCGCGCGAGGAAATGCTGCATAGCGCGCGGCTGGTCATGGAGACGGCGCTCGCCACGCGCGGCTACACCTCCAGCCAGGTCGGTCCGTTGCTGCAGACCCAGATGAAATACGGCTTCCTGCCCCAGTCGGTCCCGGCCTACTCCGCCACCGAAGTCTTCAACGGCCTGCGCAAGAAGTTTCCCGAGTACGCGTACAAGGAAGCGACGCTCAACCCGACCAATCCGCGCAATCGCGCGGTCGACTGGGAGACCGACGTGGTCAACCAGTTCCGCAACAACGCCGATCACACGGAGATCATCGGCGAGCGCGACACGCCCACCGGGCGCCTGCTGTACATCGCCCGGCCGATCCAGATCCGCGACGGCGCCTGTCTCGCCTGCCACAGCACGGTGGATGCTGCGCCCAAGACCCTGATCGACCGGTACGGCCCGGCAAACGGCTTCGGCTGGAAATTGAACGAGATCGTCGGCGCCCAGGTGGTCTCGGTGCCGACCGACGTTCCCACGCAGCGCGCGCGCACCGCCTTCCGCAGCTTCATGCTGTCGCTCGCCGGGGTTTTCGTGTTCGTCGCCATCGTACTCAACGTGATGCTCGTCTACATGGTGATCAGGCCCGTATCGCGGCTGGCGAAGCTCGCCGACCAGGCGAGCCTGGGCAACCCCGACGTCCCCGACTTCCACGTGCGTTCGCGAGACGAGATCCGAATGCTCGCGGACTCGTTCAACCGCATGAAGAAGAGCGTGGTGCAGGCCATGAAGATGCTCGAGGAGTCCTGAGCCGCATGCCGCAGATCGAACGCATCGGCAAGTACCAGATCACCGAGGTGATCGGGCGCGGCGCCATGGGCATCGTGTACAAGGCCTTCGACCCGAACATCCGCCGTGCCGTGGCAATCAAGACCATCCGCCTGGACACGGGCGAGGACGAGCGCGCCAACGCGGTGCTCGCGCGCTTCCGCAACGAGGCCCAGGCCGCCGGCCGGCTGTCGCACCCGGGGATCGTCGCGGTGCACGAGTACGGCGAGGAGGGCGGCCTCGCCTACATCGCGATGGAGTACATCCAGGGAAACAGCCTGCGCGAATACTTCACCCGCGGTACGCGCTTCGGGGAGAGCGACGCCGTGTCGACGATGACGCAGCTCCTCGAGGCGCTCAGCTATGCGCACGAGCAAGGCGTCTGGCACCGCGACATCAAGCCCGCCAATCTCATCGTGATGCGCAACGGCAAGCTCAAGGTCGCGGACTTCGGCATCGCCCGGATCGACTCCTCCCACCTGACCCAGACCGGGTTCGTCATGGGCACGCCCGGTTACATGGCCCCCGAGCAGTACACCGGCGAGTCGGTCGACTGGCGTACCGACGTGTTTTCGGCGGGCGTGGTGATGTACGAGCTGCTGACCGGGGTGAAGCCGTTCGCCGGCACGGTGGAAAGCGCGGCGTACAAGGTGTGCCACGAAAATCCCCCGCCTCCGTCGCAGGTGCGCAGGGACCCGCCGGTACCGGCTGCCTACGACGCGGTCGCTGCGCGCGCGATCGCGAAGAAACCGGTCGAGCGCTTCGAAAGCGCGAACGCGTTCCGCTGCGCGCTACTCGATGCCTACGCGGCGCCGGTGTCGGCAACGCTGTCCGAGGAAACCATCATTACGGAGGCTCAACGACCGATGAAGACGGAGCCGACCCATCCCGGTAGCGCCTCGAACCCGCCCACGCCGACCCCGGGACGCACCACTGTCCCGCCCACGGGCTGGGACCCCGCGCTGCTCAAGCAGATCGAAAGCCATTTCGCGCGCTTCGTCGGGCCGGTCGCGAAGGTGATGGTGCGCCGCTCCGGCCGGCGCACCCTGGACGTAGACGAGCTATACGCCATGCTGTGCCACGAGCTCGACTCGGAAGACCAACGAAGTGCGTTCATGGCAACGCGCAGCGGCTTTGCCGGCACGCCGCGCACGGGACCACCTGCAGGCACCGGGCCGCGTGGCGCTGCGGCGAGCACCGCGCTCACCCCGGACCAGATCGAGGCGACGCAGCGCAGGCTCGCCACCTACATCGGGCCGATCGCCAAGATCCTGACGAAGCGGGCCGCGGCACAAACAACCTCGTCGGAGCGCTTCTACCTGCTGCTCGCCGAAAGCCTCTCGGAGGCCGACCGCAGGCGTTTTCTCGATGAAGTGGGCGCGGCCTCGTCGGTGGACCGCTTGCGCTGAAGCGGCGGCGCACACGGCCATCCCCGTGATGGATGCACAGTCCTACCAGTGGGCGGGCAGCTTGCGGAGCAGCACGATGCGCTTCGTTTCTACCGCGATATAGCTGCCAGCCGAGAGGTCGCTCAGGATACGACTGACCATCTCGCGCGAGCCGCCGATGCGCGCGGCGATCTCGGCCTGCGTCAGCCGCTCGCGCACGACGCGCCGGCCGTCGTCTTCGACCGCCTGGTCCTCGAGGAACCGCACCAGCCGGCTATAAACATCCTTGAGCGCGAGGCTGCGCACTTGCTCGGTGAGCGAGCGCACCCTGCCGATGAGCTTGCGCACGAGGTCCCGCGCGAACTGTGGGTTGCCGGACAGCAGGGCCGCGACGTCGCGCTGCGGAATCACGAAAAAGCGCGAGGGCTCGAGCGTCATGACCGAAGCCGCCCGCGCCTGGCCGTCGAGCACCAGCTCGCCGAAGAAGTCGCCCGTCCCGATGGTATTGACCACCACCTCCTTGCCGGTCTCGTCGGCCACGAAGACTTTCACGCGGCCCGACAGGACGACATAAAGCGAATCGGTCGGGTCGCCTTCGCTCACCACCACGACGTTGCGCGCATACGACCTGACCGCGCCGCCGGGGGCCAGGCCGCGCAGCGCCTGCTCGTCGAGATGGGCGAAGGGGGCTTGGTCGCCAAGCATGGCCGGCATTTTGGGATTAGCGCACAAAAACCCAGTGTAACGCGGCGCAGACCGGGGCGGCGGCGCTCGCGATACTGGCCTCGTACCCCCAGATCAACCTTCTAGACAGGAGACCAACATGCGCCACACCAAAATGACTGCCGTCGCCGTAGCGATTCTGTGCCTGGGCATCATGTCCGTCGCGGCTTTCACGCCCCAGGCCCGCACGCCCGAAGCAGCCCCGCGAGCGATCTCCGGCCCGCAGCCGGCCCTCGAGACCTTCTACGTCCCGGCGCAGCATGTCAATGCGGCCGCGGCCGTCGAGAAACCTGTCGAGGAGTACTACTGATCCTTCGTCACCAGCCCCGCGGCAGGGTGCGCGCGATCGTAATGCGGTCGCGCGCCACCTCGATGTAGCCGCCCGCGGCCAGTTCGCCCAGGATGCGGCTGATCATCTCGCGCGAGGCGCCGACGCGGTTCGCCATCTCCTGCTGCGTCGGACGGTCCTCGATCACGAGTGCGCCATCGCGCTCGACCGCAAGCTCCAGCAGCATCCGCGCCACGCGGCCGTATACATCCATGAGCGCAAGGCTCTTGATGTCGTGGGTGAGCCCGCGCACCCGCCGGATGAGCTTACGGATGACATGCAATGCGAACTCGGGACTGTTCGCCAGGAAGGCCGCGAAATCCTCCTTGGGCACCACCAGGAACCGCGTCGGCTCGAGCGTCATGACCGAAGCCGAGCGCGGTCCTGCGTCGAGAACCATCTCGCCGAAGTATTCGCCGGGGCCGGCCTGGTTGAGGATCATCTCCTTGCCCTGGTCGTCGCTTACGTAGATCTTGATCCGGCCGGAAACGACGATGTAGAGCGAGTCGGTCTTGTCGCCCTCGCTGACGACCACCGTGTTCTTCGCGAAGCTGCGCACGATCGCGCGCTGGCAGAGCGCCTTGAGCTCGGCCTCGCTCAGGACATCGTCGCGCGACGCGTCCTTCGAACCCGGTTTCGGCATCGGCCCTCCGCCTCAGAGCCATTCTGGTGGCAGCCCGCTGGCTGCGCAAGCGGATCGCGGATTTCGTGAATAGTTGACAAGAATCGCGTGCAACGCGACGCGGACCGCGGCGTTGCCGGTCGGCACACTGGCCTCGAGGGTTCAAACAAGGGGGCCGACATGAGGTGCATGGAACTGGAAGTGCCGAGATTGTGCCGCCGGGCGCTCGTGGCGTTCTTGCTGCCCTGCTCGCTCGCCCGGGCCGACGCGGTCGCCGACTGGAACGCGATCGCCTTCGAGACCGTGACCGCGGTCGAGCAGAACGCCGCGCAGGTGGCGTACGCGATGGCGACCGTGCACGTGG